>JBOGZX010000563.1:0-6440 GCA_050697615.1 Gaiellaceae bacterium | reverse complement strand
CGGGGGAGGCGCTCGCGTTCGTCGAGCGCCTCCACCGCGAGCTCGTCCCGGAGCGGCGACGCCTGCTCGCCGCGCGCGACGCGCGCCGGGGAGGGCGGCCGTCGTTCGTGCGGGCGCCTGGGGATTTCTGTGTCGCGCCCGCGCCGGCCGACCTGCAGGACCGGCGCGTCGAGATCACCGGCCCCGTCGAGCGCAAGATGATGATCAATGCGCTCAACTCGGGCGCGAAGGTCTTCATGGCGGACTTCGAGGACGCGAACTCGCCGACCTGGGACAACGTCCGCGACGGGCAGCGCAACGTGTACGACGCGGTCCGCCGCACGATCGAGCTCGACACCGGCGAGAAGAGCTACCGCCTGAACGACGAGATCGCGACCCTGATGATCCGGCCGCGCGGGTGGCACCTCGAGGAGCGGCACCACGAGATCGACGGCGTGGCGGTGAGCGGCTCGCTGTTCGATTTCGGGCTCGTCGTCTTCAACAACGCGCGCGAGCAACTCGACCGCGGGACCGGGCCGTACTTCTACCTGCCGAAGCTCGAGTCGCACCTCGAGGCGCGGCTGTGGGCGCGGGCCTTCCAGCTGGCCGAGGAGCAGCTCGGGCTGCCCCACGGCTCGATCAAGTGCACGGTGCTGATCGAGACGATCCTCGCCGCGTTCGAGATGGACGCGATCCTCCACGAGCTCCGCGATCACTCCTGCGCGCTCAACGCCGGCCGCTGGGACTACATCTTCAGCTGCATCAAGAAGACGGGAGCGCTGCTGCCGGACCGTGCGCAGGTGACGATGACGGTGCCGTTCATGCACGCCTACACCGAGCTGCTCGTGCAGACGTGCCATCGCCGGGAGGCCCACGCGATCGGGGGCATGGCGGCGTTCATCCCTTCGCGCCGCGACCCCGAGGTGAACGCCGTCGCGCTCGCGAAGGTGCACGAGGACAAGCAGCGTGAGGCCGAGGCGGGCTTCGACGGCACATGGGTCGCGCATCCCGACCTCGTCCCGGTCGCGATGGAGGAGTTCGACGCGGTCCTCGGGGACCGGCCGAACCAGGTCGACCGGAAGCGCGACGACGTCTCGACGACGGAGGAGCAGCTGGTCGACTTCGAGATCCCCGGCAGCTCGATCACCGACGAGGGGTTGCGCGTGAACGTGAGCGTCGGCGTGCGCTACCTCGACGCGTGGCTGCAGGGCGTCGGCGCGGCGGCGATCGACAATCTGATGGAGGACGCCGCGACCGCCGAGATCTCGCGTGCGCAGGTGTGGTCGTGGGTGCAGTCGGGCCGCTTCGACGAGGCGCGGGTCCGGCAGGAGATCGCCCGCGTCGACGCGGGCGACGCGGCGAAGGACGTGTTCGCCGAGGTCGCGCTCGCGACGCCGCTCAGGGACTTCCTCACGACCGAGGCGTACGCGCGATTGCCGTGACGATCGAGAGCACGAAGGCCGACGACGTCGCCGTGCTGATCGAGGAGGCGATCGTCTCGGGCGAGCTCGTGCCGGGCTCCGTGCTCCGACAGGAGCAGCTGTCGGAGCGCTTCGGCGTGTCGCGCACGCCGGTGCGCGAGGCGCTTCGCCGCGTTGCCGCACTCGGGCTCGTCGACTTCGTCCCGAACCGCGGCGTGCGCGTGCGGACGCTCTCGCACGGCGAGCTGCACGAGGCGTTTCTCGTGCGTGCGGAGCTGGAGGCGCTCGTCACCGAGCTCGCAGCGCGGAAGATGACCCCGGAGGCGCTGCGCGAGCTGGAGGAGTGCGAGGTGCGGTTCACGCGCCTGACGAAGGAGCTGCGCTCGCGAGACCCGGGCGGCGATCGGCGCTCCCTGATGGCGGACTGGATGCGGGCGAATCACGCCTTCCACGACGTGCTGTACGCGGTCGCCGACGTGCCGTACGTGGAGACGGTCGCGAAGGCGGCGCGGCGGACGTTCTCCGGTCCCGCTGTGTGGGCGCCCGTCGACGAGGAGCTCGACCTGCTCTACGAGCGGAACCAAGCCGAGCATCGTGCGATCCGCGCCGCGCTCGCCGCCGGATCGGTGGCGGGCGCGCGCGAGCTCGCCCACGAGCACGTGATGCACTCCTTCGAGCTGCTGCGGACGCTGCTCGAGCACGTGCCGGGCAAGTAGCGCTAACCGTCGCGCTCGATCAGTCGCGCCACGAGCTCGCCCGCCGCCAGCACGTGCTCGGTCATCGCACGCCGCGCCTCTGCTCCGTCGTGCCGCTCGATCGCCGTCAGGACCCGCCGGTGCTGCGCGATGTTCTCCTCCAGCAGGTGCGAGCTCGTGCTCAGCGCCGACCACGTCAGGTCGCGCGGGAAGCTCAGGTGCAGGTGGGCGATCGTCAGCAGGAGCTGCCGGTTACCGGTCGCCTGCTGGATCACCTGGTGGAAGCTCGTGTTCGCCCGCACCCACTCGCTCTCGGTCGACCAGTGCCGCTCGACCCCGCGGCGCCGGTCGCCGATCACCGCCTCGATCGAGCTGCGGAGCAGGTGCTCCGCGTCACGGAGGCGCACGAGCTCCTCGTCTCGGATGTGCTCGACGGCGCCCTCGGCGGCGAAGCCTTCGAGCTCGGCGCGCACCGCGTAGGCGTCGCGCACCTCGCGGGCAGTTGGGCCGCGCACCACGGCGCCGCGACGAGGCTCGACCGTGACGAGACCCGTCGACTGCAGCTTGCGCAGCGCCTCGCGAACGGGAGTGCGGCTGACGCCGAACTCCGCCGCCAGCGTCTCCTGTCGAAGCCGCGTACCCGTCGCGATGTCTCCGCTCAGCACGCGCGACTGGATCGCAGTCGCGAGCCGGTCGACGAGGCTGCGGGAGTCCGCTGCGGTCGTCATCCCGACGAGAGAGCGTCGCGCACGAGCCGGATCGAGACCGCGCCGAGGAAGAGCGCAAACACGATCCGCAGCACCGAGCCCGGAAGTGCGAGCGCCAGCAGTGCGCCGACGATGCCGCCGACGGCGCCGAGCGTCCCGAACCCGAGCGCGAGCCTCAGGTCGCCGACGCCGCGGCGGTGCAGGACGATGCTCGCCACGATCGCGGTCGGCAGCACCACGAGCAAGGAGGTGGCCTCCGCCGCGTGTTGCGAGAGCCCGACGGCGAGGGTGAGGAACGGCACCATCACGATCCCGCCCCCGACGCCGAGCAGGCCGGCGGCCACCCCGGTGCCGAGGCCGACCGCGGCGAGGCCGACGAGCAGCAGCGTCTCGTTCATCCCCGCACCAGCATCAGGATCGCGACCGCGCCGAGGAACAGGCCGAAGACCAGCTTCAGCGGCCGCTCCTCGATCCGTGCGAGCAGCACGGCCCCGACCCGCGCGCCGACGACCGCGCCGACGGCGAGCGCCACTGCGTCCGCCACCCGCACCTTTCCCGCGGCGCCGTAGGTGATCACGCTGGCCAGACTGATCGGGATGATTGCGCCCAGCGAGAGGGCGTGCGCCGCTCGCTGCTTGTAGCCGGCCCAGACAACGAGCAGCGGCACCATCACGACGCCGCCGCCGACACCGAGCAGCCCGGAGAGGACGCCGCCCGCGACGCCGATTCCGACCAGGCGCCGGTCGAGTCCCGGCCGGGCGGCCTCCGCGCTCGCCTCCCGCGTCGGCGCCGTTGTCGTGGCAGTTCTGCGAACGGTCACGTCGCTGAGACTACCACTTTGGATCCAATCTATTCTCAGTTGGATCCACGCGAGAGCCGTAGGCTCGCGGGAATGACGGCGTTCACCACCCGTACCGAGCTGCGCGGATCGTTCGGCGCGGTGGCCTCGACGCGCTGACTCGCCTCATCGAGCGGAATGGCCGTGCTCGAGCGTGGCGGCAACGCGTTCGACGCGGTCGGCCGCGGGCGCCCGGGAGCTCGCGCACGAGCACGCGATGCACTCTTTCGAGCTCCTGCGAACACTGCTCGAGCACGTCAGTGCCGAGCGAGCCTGGCACGCTAGGAGTGCCCCGGCGAAACGCGCAGCAACAGCATCGTGCTGCCTCGACCTTCGACGGTCGGCCCCAGAACGGGAAATCAGCGCACGATGGTGAAGGTCGCCGTTATCGACCCTGTATTGTCGTCGTAGAAGCCCGGAGGACCGTGGAAGCCGTCAGCGTCGGTGTAGCCGAGATAGAGACGGGTTGCGCCCGCCGGGACGACGAAGCGCTGGACGGTGCCGGAGTTGGTGTGCCCGTCGCCGATTGGGAAGACCTGTCGAAGCCGGGGAGAGAGCCGAGCTGCGCTCGATGCGTTCGGCTGGCTCAATCGCGCTGGTGCCGGCGCCGCTGGTGCAGCGCGACCGAGAAACACACCGGCGAGGAAGAGCTGGTCCTTCCGCGTGCGAATTCCAGAGAGTCCGCGGTAGGCGTCGATGTTCGTGACGCCGCCGAGGGTGTTGCCGGTCTGGTCGCCATCCGCGCCGAAGTTCGGGCTGCCGGGGCCCCAGTTGAGCTTCCCCCTCGTCGCGGTTACCTCGAGCACACGGTGGGTGCCGCCGGGAAGTGGATAGAGCACGGGCAGACGCCCGCCGTTCTGGACCCCCGGGTGGGGGACGGTAGTCAGGCCGGCGTAATAGAGGTCTGCTTTGCTCGGGATCACGCGCACCGTCGCTGTCGATGCGGCGGCGAGCGCAGCGACCGCCGAAGCCGTCGCCGCGATGACGCCGGTCGAGGTGACTGTTCTCCGTACTCTCATGAGGCTAGTTATACGTGAAGACATCTGACGGGACGGCTCCAGATCCTACGTCAGCCACACGTAGGATGGCGCTCCCATGAGCATGGAACCGAGGTACGAGCCGGCGGGCGTCGAGGAACGCTGGCAGCAGACCTGGGAGGCAGAAGGGCTCTACGACGCCGACCCGGATCCGTCGCGGACGCCCTACGTCGACGCCCATCCGCCGCCGAACGTCACCGGCGAGCTGCATACGGGCCATGCGCTGCAGCTCGCGATCGGCGACACCGTGATCCGGATGAAGCGCATGCAGGGCTTCAACGCGCTCTTCCAGCCCGGCTACGACCATGCCGGCATCTCGACCCAGAACGTCGTCGAGAAGGCGCTGCTCGCGGAGGGCACGTCGCGCCAGGAGCTCGGCCGTGAGAGGTTCGAACAGCGCGTGTGGGAGTGGCTGCACGAGTACGGCGGCAAGATCCTCGTCCAGTTCCGCCGCATGGGGGCATCGCTCGACTACCGGCGGACGCGCTTCACGATGGACGACGACTACGTCCGCGCTGTCACGCGCTTCTTCGTGCACCTCTACCGGCGTGGGTGGATCTACCGGGCCAACCGGATCATCAACTGGTGCCCGCACCACGAGACGTCGCTGTCCGACCTGGAGCTCGAGCACTCCGACGTCGACGACGTGCTCTCGACGATCCGCTACCCGCTCGCCGACGGCGACGGGTACATCCCGATCGCGACGGTTCGGCCGGCGACGATTCCGGCCGACGTCGCGGTCGCAGTGCACCCGGAGGACGAGCGCTACCGGCACCTGATCGGCCGCGAGGTGATCGTGCCGTGGACCGAGCGTCGGGTGCCGGTGATCGCAGACGAGCGCGTGGAGCGGGAGTTCGGCACGGGCGCGCTGAAGGTCACGCCCGGCCACGATCCCACCGACTTCGCGATCGGACGCGACCACGGGCTGCCCGAGCCGAGCTGCATCGGCCCGGACGGGCTCGTGACCGCAGCGGGGCTCGAGGGACTCACCCAGAAGGAGGCCGAGGCCGAGATTCTCGCCTGGGCGAAGGAGCGCGGCCTGCTCGAGCAGCGGGAGTCGTACCGGCACAGTGTCGCGCTCTGCGAGCGCTGTCACTCGCGCATCGAGCCGCTGATCTCCCTGCAGTGGTGGTGCGCGATGGACGAGATCTCGCGGCGGCCGCTGGAAGCGCTGCGGAGCCGCGAGGTTCGCTACCACCCGGAGAGCCAGCACCTGTTCGCGATCGACTCGCTCGAGAATGCACCCGACTGGTGCATCTCGCGGCAGATCTGGTGGGGTCACCAGATCCCGGCCTGGCACTGCCCGAACGGTCACATCACGGTGGAGGAGGTCGAGCCGTCCGCCTGCGCCGAATGCTCCTCGACCGTGATGTGCCCATCCGGGCAGTGCCATGCCGGGATCTGATGTCCCCACCAGATCTGCCGCGAGATGCACCAGTCGGGTGCGTTCTCGAGCGAGTCGACGGCAAAGCGGTGCTGGCTCTCGGGATGGAACACGACCTCGCGATTGCGGAGCGCCTCGAGCGGCCGCTGCTTGATCTCGTCCATCCGGCACCACCACTGCAGCGAGATGCGCGGCTCGATGCGGTTCTCGCACCGCTCGCACAATGCGACGGGATGGCGGTAGCTCACGCGCTCGACGAGCCCGCCGCGGTCGCGCACCCAGTCGACGATCTTCTCGCCGGCCTCCTTCTGGGTCAGCCCTTCGAGGCCAGGCGCCGTGACGAGCCCGTCCGGCCCGATGCAGGTGGGCTCGTCGAGGC
>JBOGZX010000562.1:0-7805 GCA_050697615.1 Gaiellaceae bacterium | reverse complement strand
CGGCGCGTGCGTCGGCCACCGACCCGGCCTCGCGGACCGTGAATCCCTCGAGCTCGAGGTTGACGCGGCAGAGCAGGCGCAGCGAGGGATCGTCGTCGACCACGAGCGCCGTAGGCATCTCCAACTGCATCGGCAGGCGATGGTAACGATACGATCGGTCTCGTGGGGCCGAGCACCGGCACCGGCGCGCGTTACGACGCCGCGATGGGCGAGTTGTGGCACGGACTCGCCCGCACGCTCGCGCGGCTCGACGTCGCCGCCGCCGAGCCGGAGAGCCTCGACGGAGACGAGGCGGTGACGGCGCTGCGCCGGCTGCAGTACGCGCTGCACCTCGCGAGCGAGAGCGCCTACGGCCTCGAGCCGCCGGCGGGATCCGAGTCCGCGCACGCCGAGCTCGCCGAGGCGCTCTCGTGCGCCCGCGACGCGACGGCTGAGGTCGCCGAGGCGGTGGAAGTGTGGGGCGCCGACGGCGTCGAGCCCCTGCTGCACGAGTGGCGCGGAGCCCTCTTCCGCGTGAGGCTCGCGCGCATGCGGCTCGTGCCCAGCCCGCCCCACGCCGCCGAGACACCCGAGCCGGCGGGCGGTTTTGCCCTGCCGCTCGCGGCGTTCCTGCTCGCGCTCCTCGGCGCGGTCGCGTTCGTGGGCGGTGCGACGCTCGGGCTCTGGCCTCTGTGGACGGCCGGCCTGCTCGCGGTGGCCGCCTCGGTTCTGGTCTACCGGGACGGCTGAGCGCCGCGTGATTCCGCCCGACCCTCCGTACCCGAGGCTCCGGGTCAACCGTTTCGTACTTGTAAATGAGATATTGCGCCCCCCAGTCCCGGCGCGCGCTCGGAGCGAACAGGAGCCCGCCCGCTGCAGCCGATCCGCGGCTTCCGCGCCCGACCGTTCAGTTCCGCGCTCGAGCCTGGCACGTCTTCCAGCGCGCACTCGACCCGCTGGGGCCGCCGAGACCGCTCAGGCGGCCGCTGCAGCGTTGAGCCGGGCGAGCGCGATGTCGCGGCCGAGCAGCTCGAGGCTCTCGAAGAGCCCGGGCGACACCTTCGATCCCGTCACGGCGAGCCGGATCGGGGCGAACGCCTGCCTCGGCTTGGCACCGAGCGAGTCGGCGAGCGCGCGCAGCCTCTCCTCGATGGCGGCGGCGTCCCACGGCTCCACGTCCGCCAGAGCATCGCGCGCGGCCGCGCACGTCTCCGGGTCGGCGCCGTCGGGCGAGACATCGTCGAACAGAAAGCGCACGAAGTCGGGGTATTGCGCGAACTTCTCGATCTTCTCCTGCACGAGCGGGACCGTGGCGTGCACCGTGTCGGCCGGCCAGTCGGCACCGCGCTCCTCGAGCCACTTGCAAAGGAAGTACGCGTACTCGTCCGGCTGCAGCCCGCGCAGATAGACGCCGTTCAGCCAGTCGAGCTTCTGGTAGTCGAGCGTCGCCGGGCTCGGCACGACACGCTCGAGCGAGAAGCGCTCGACGAGCTCGTGGCGGGACATCACGGTCGTCTTGTCGTCGTAGCTCCAGCCGAGCAGCGCAAGGAAGTTGAAGAGGGCCGCCGGGAGGTAGCCCTCGGCACGGAAGTCGTCGAGCGCCACCGCGCTGCGACGTTTCGAGAGCTTCCGGCCGTCGTCGCCGTTGATGTTCGGAACGTGGGCGTAGACCGGCAGGTCGGCGCCGAGCGCACGCAGGATGTTGATCTGCGTCGGCGTGTTCGACACGTGGTCCTCGCCGCGGATGACGTGCGTGATCCCGTCGAACACGTCGTCGACGGGCGACACGAAGTTGTAGGTCGGCCGGCCGTCGGAGCGGACGATCACCAGGTCGTTCAGCAGCTCGTTCCTGAACTCGATCCGCCCCCGCACCGCGTCGTCCCATGACACGATGCCGTCCTTCGGCTGGCGAAAGCGGATCGCGCCGTCATCGACGTATGCCCGGTCATCGTCGAGAAGCTGTTGTGCGAGCTCCCGCGCCTTGTCGGCGGTGTCGAGCTGGAACCTCACGTCTCCGTCCCAGTCGGTCCCGAGCCAGGTCAGCGAGTCCTTGATCTGGTCGACCGCCGCCTCGACCTCGCGGCTCGTGTCGGTGTTCTCGATCCGCAACAGGATCTCGCCGCCGGCCTGCCGCGCGTACAACCAGTTGAACAGAAACGTACGCACGCCTCCGATGTGCAGGAAGCCCGTCGGGCTCGGAGCCATGCGAACGCGGATCGGCATCGTCCCTCTATCGTAGGGCCGGCGGTGGAATTCGGCGCTCACGTCTCGTCCAGCGGCGGCATCGACAACGCGATCGACCGGATCGAGGCGATCGGCGGCGACTGCGTCCAGGTGTTCACGCAGAGCCCGCGTTCTCGACTCGTGCCACCTGTATGTCTCCGGGTACGACGTCACCGACCCGGCCACGGTCGACGCGCTCGTGTCCGACCTCGACGCCCGCATCGGCATCGACCGGCTGCGTGCGCTGCACGTGAACGACAGCGCGGCGCCGCTCGGCTCGAACCGCGACCGGCACGCGAACATCTTGGAGGGCGAGCTGGGCGAAGGGCTCGGCGCCTTCGTGGGCCATCCCGCGGTCCAGCACCTGAGCGCCTACCTCGAGGTACCCGGCGAGAACAGGCAGGGCCCGAACGCCGCCGAGCTCCGGAAGGTTCGTGACCTCCACGCCCGCTGGACGAACGGCGCATAGCAAGTAACAGTCTGTTACAAACCCGCTCCCGGGTGTGACATCCGGGCGGCGGGCGGCGTATGAAGAGCTGAGATGACCTTCGCCCAGGCTGCCGAGCGACACCTCGACGACGTGTACGGGTACCTGTCGTGGTTCACGGGCGACCGGGGGGCCGCCGAGGAGCTGACTGGCGCCACGTTCGAGCGGGCGCTCCGGCTGTGGCACCGCTTCGACCCGGAGCGCGGCTCGGCGCAGACCTGGCTCTGTCAGGTGGCGCGCACGGTCGCGCTCGACCACTTCCGCTCCGAGCGGCGGCGCACCCGGCGCGAGCAGCTCGCGGCGCCGCCCGAACGCGTCGACGAGCGCTTCGCCGAGGGGCTCTCGGCCGACCTGCAGGCCGCGCTGGACTCACTGAACGCGGGCGAGCGCGAGGTGGTCGCGCTCCGCGTCGTGCTCGAGCTCGACGCCGCCACCGCGTCTCGCATACTCGGCATCTCGACCACGAACTGCACCACGCGCCTCAACCGGGCGCTGAAGAAGCTCGAGGAGGCAATGCGTGTCGCAGCGTGACCTGATCGCAGAGCTCCGCGCATCGCGCATCGCCGCTCCCGACGAGGTGCGCGAGCGGGTCGTCCGGCTGATCGCCGTCTCGGCCGGCGCCACGCCGCCGCAGCGCCGGTTCACCTGGCGGCGTGGCCTGATCCTCGCGCTGCCGGTCGCGGCCGCGATCGCCGCCTCGATCGTCTACACCCGGCCCTCGCACGAGGAGCGGGCGACGGCGACCACGCCGCTCGCGACGCTGCACGGCTCCGTGGCCCCCACGGACCGAAAGGCGTTCCAGCAGCAGGGCGCCGCCACCCTCGGCCGGCCGAATGCGGCGATCGCCCCGGCGCCCGCGCGCGGTCGCGCGCAGCGTTACGGCGCGTCGCTGACGCTCCGCGTCCCGAACGCGAGGGCCGTCTCCGACGGCGTGAAGCGCGCGCTGCAGGTGACAGCGGCGCTCGGCGGCTATCCCACCTCCGTCCACGCGTCGACGAGGGGGCATGCAGCGACCGCCGAGCTGGTGCTGAAGGTTCCGCGCGAGCACGTGCAGCAGGCCCTATCGCGGCTCTCGACGCTCGGCGCGATCACGGGCGAGCACGTCGACGTGCAGGACGTCCAGGCGGGGCTGAACACGACCGACCGGACGATCGCGAGGCTTCAGCGTCAGCTGCGCAACCTGAGGGCCGAGGCGCAGACCGACGCCGTGCGCCGCCGGATCGAGACGACCACCGCGCGCGTGCAGCAACTTCAGCGGGCTCGCGCCGCCGCCGTCCGCGCCGCGCACTATGCGACCGTCGACCTGCACCTGGCGACTCCCGCGAAGGCCGCCGTCCGTGGTCACGGGCACGGGCCGCTGCACGGGCTCGTCGTCGCGTTCCGCTGGATCGGGATCGGGATCGTCTACGCGCTCGCGCTGGGCGTGCCGTTCGCCGCCCTGCTCGCGCTTATCTGGCTCGCCCTCCGCACCGTGCGGCGGCGCCGCGAGGACGCGCTCCTCAGCCGGCCGTGAGCCGGGCGATCACACGGAACGTCGGCTCGCCGACCGGTAGCTCCGAGAACTCCGGGTTCACGCACCCGAGCTCCTCGTCGCAGCGTCCGTCGTACGTGGTCTCGACCTCCGCCTTGCACATGGGCAACGGGCGGCGCATCGCGCGGATCGCGCCGAAGCCGGGGCTGCGAGCCTCGGCGGCGCGCAGCATGTCGAGATCGATCTCGACGTCGTACACCTTCTGCATGCAGCCAACGTACGTGTGCCCCCACGCCTCGTAGGAGTAGACGAACGGGCACCCGCGCTCGAGGCAGGCCGCGGGATAGACGACCTTGTCGCAGTGCACCCCGCAACGGCGGCACTCCATCTCGTCCTGGGGATGGAGCGGCAGTGCCGGGGCGGCGGTCTGCTCGGGTGTCATGCCCATATTGTCCGAGCGGTCCCGGATACCCGCAAGACTTGACATTCGCGCCTCAGCGAGCTAGGAGCCTGGGTCAGTAACGGCTGAGCTGTCCGGCGCGTCGGGGACGATTGCTGTGTCCACGACGCGGAGGTTGTAGATGTCGGCAGCGGCGGCGCAGGAGCGGTTGGTTGAGGTCGAGCCGACGGCGGCGGGCGGCGATGAGCGCGCGCCGGCGGGTTTGGAGAAGACGTTTCGGCCGTACGACCCGGAGCAGGTGTTGTTGCTGGCGCCGGTGTTGTCGGAGTGGCTGCCGGAGGGTCATGTGGCGCATTTCGTCTCCGATCTGGTCGAGTTGGGCGGGCTCGATCTGGCGGCGATCTACGCCGACTACGAGGAGGAACGCGGCTTCCCGCCTTATGACCCGCGGTTGATGGTGAAGCTGCTGGTGTACGGGTACGCGGTCGGCGTCTGCTCCTCGCGCAAGCTGGAGCGGGCGACATACGAGGACGTGGCGGCGCGGATGCTCTGTGCCGATCAGCATCCCGATTACCGTTCGATCGCGCGCTTCCGGGCGCGGCATCTGCAGGCGTTGGGGGAGCTGTTCGTGCAGGCGTTGCGGCTGTGCAGGCGGGCCGAGCTGGTCGGGCTCGGGTCGCTCGCGCTTGACGGGACGAAGCTGCGCGCGAACGCGTCGCGGCATAAGGCGATGAGCTACGAGCGGATGGTCAAGAAGGAGCTTGAGTTGGAGGCGGAGATCGGCGAGCTGCGCAAGAACGTCGATGCGTTGCTGTCGGAGGCCGAGCGCGTCGACGCCGAGGAGGACGAACGCTTCGGCCCGGATCGGCGTGGCTACGAGCTGCCCGAGGAGCTGCGGCGGCGCGAGACACGGTTGGCGAAGATCCGCGAGGCGAAGCAGGCGTTGGAGTCGGAGGCGCGCGCGGCCGAGCAGGCCCGCCGTGCCGAGCTGGCGGCCGAGGGCAAGAAGCCGCGGCAGCCGCGGGACGGCCGTGACCCGTTCAGGCCGAGGCCGAAGACGCAGCGAAACTTCACCGATCCCGAGTCGAGGATCATGAAGACCTCCGACGGGGCCTTCCACCAGTGCTTCAACGGGCAGGCGGTCGTCGATTCGGTCGCGCAGGTGATCGTCGCTTGCGAGCTCTCCGACGAGGCGCCGGATGCGCGTCAGCTCGCCCCGGCGCTCGAACAGCTCGCCGACAATGTGGAGGCGATCGGCGCCGCGCTGCCAGAGGACGCGGCGCTTTCCGCCGATGCCGGCTACTTCTCCGAGGACAACATCCGGATCACGGTCGAGCACGGGCTCGATCCGCACATCGCCACCGGCCGCTTCAAACACTCCGAGCCGCCGCCGCCAGCGCCGCGCGGGCCGATCCCGAAGAACGCGACGCCGAAACAGCGGATGGCGCGCAAGCTGAAAACGAAGCAAGGCCGCGCCGTCTACAGCCGACGCAAGGCGATCGTCGAGCCCGTCTTCGGCCAGATCGACACCGTCCAGAACGGACGCAAGCTGCTCTTGCGCGGCAAACAGGCCGCTCGCGATCAGTGGCGCTTCACCTGCGCGGTCCACAACCTGCTCAAGCTCCACCGGGCCGGCGGGCTGGGGCTGATCCGTGAGCCAAGAACGGCTCCCGGAAGCACTCCAGCAGCGAAACAGCGCCCGCTCGCAACACTCATGACCACGATCTGGGCGCTCACGGCATGCTCGCACCGCTCAGCCAGCGATCGCGCCCACTGGAGCGCCGCGGTCGCCGTTACCGCCCCACGCTCCTAGGCGCGTGACAGCGTTCAGCACATCCATCGGCGTGAACGCCGTGAAGTCGGGCTCGATGCCGAGGGTGTTGTCGTCTGCGGTGAACCACAGCGCTTGCACCGTCGTCATGCCCACGTTGGCCGCCCCTTGCACGTCGGTCTCGAGCCGGTCGCCGACGAACATCGCACGCTCGGGCTCGACTCCGAGCTGCCGAAGCGCGTGCAGGAAGATCTCCGGCTGCGGCTTGCTCACGCCGAGCTCGTCCGAGAGCACGATCGTGTCGAGGAGCGGGGCGAGGCCGCTCGACTCCGCGTCCGCACGCAGCAGCCGCGCCGGCTCCGGCCAGCTGTTCGCGACGACACCCGTCTTGATGCCGCGGCCGTGCAGCGACTCGAGCAGCGCCCTGGCCGACCCGAGCACCGCGTGCGCAGGGCGCCATGCTTCGTGCTCGGCATCGATGAACGACTCCGGATCGTCGACGCCGAGCTCCCGCAGGAGCTCCGCGTACGGGCGCCGGGGAACGTCGCCGAGCATCAGCTCGCGGTAGCGTGCCGTGAAGTCCGCGTCGTCCCGTCCGAGGGCCGCGCGGTGGCCCGCGGCGAGCAACTCGTCGTCCCACGTGAACTGCACGAGCGTGTTGTTCCAGTCGAAGAGGACGGCCCCGATCACAGACCATCTAGGCTAGCTCCGTGGCGCGCAGGATCCTCTGGGCATCGCTGGTGCTCGCGCCGGCCGCCCTCGTCGCGCGCTACGCATTCCACCTCGGAGCGACCGCGTTGTTCGTCCTCTCGGCGATCGCTCTGATCCCGCTCGCGTGGCTGATCGGCGAGTCGACGGAGCACGCGGCCGAGCACACCGGCCACAGAGTCGGGGGCTTGCTGAACGCGAGCTTCGGGAACGCGCCCGAGCTGATCATCGCGCTGTTCGCGATCGCCGACGGACTGCCGGGCGTCGTGCGGGGGTCGCTGACGGGCTCCGTCGTCTCGAACATCCTGCTCGTCCTCGGCGTCGCGATGATCGCCGGCGGCGACGGCAAGGTCGACGCGCGCTCGCTGCGCTGGCAGCTCGCCGCCGTGATGGGTGCGGTCCTACTGATCCTGATCCCGTCGGTGCCGGCCTGGAACGGCGGCTCGCGCGAACGCCACTCGCTCTTCCTGATCTCGATCCCGGTCGCGGCCGTGCTGCTCGCGGCCTATCTCCTGATCACCTTCCGCAACCTGCGCATGCACCGCGCCGCAGAACGCAGCGAACCGAGCGAGACGGCGTGGACGCTGAAGAAGGCGATCGTGATGCTCGGGATCGCGACCGCAGCCACCGCGTTCGTGTCGGAGATCCTCGTCCACTCGCTCGACGAGTTCGGTCACGCGGTCGGGTTGAACGAGTTCTTCATCGCCGTCGTGATCGTGGCGATCGTCAGTAACGCGGCCGAGCACGGCGGCGCGATCCTGATCGC
>JBOGZX010000561.1:0-2415 GCA_050697615.1 Gaiellaceae bacterium | reverse complement strand
CGCCCGTCGCCACCGGCGTCACGGGGAACGGCTATCTCGACACAGGCCTCACCGACGGCGACGCCTACTACTACACGGTGACGGCCGTCAACGGCGTCGGCGAAGGTACCCCCTCGAACGAGGTCAGCGCGACGCCGCAGGCCGCATCGAGCTCGGTCCCGGCAACCCCGACCGGTCTGTCGGCGGTCACGGCGAAGGGCAAGGGCATCCAGCTCACATGGGACGCTTCGAGCGATCCCAGCGTGACGTCGTACGAGGTCTACCGCAGCACCACGGCGACCGGGACCTTCGACGCGATCGCGACGACGACCTCGCCCTCGTACAAGGACACCTCGACGAGCCGCGGCACGACCTACTTCTACTACGTCACCGCGGTGAACGCAGCCGGCCAGAGCGCTCCGTCCGCCACCAGGTCGGCGAAGTCAAAGTGAGATCACCCGGGAGGCGCTGAGGGCTCGCCGCGAGTCGGTGAGCCCCCGGCGGCTCCTCCGGAGCCGCTCGGCGCCGACGCCCCCCGGCCGCGCTCGCGGCGGTACTCTGACACGACCTGCCGCTCGAAAGATCCTCGATCGAGGTCCACGGAGACGCACGAGCCGTGAAACGATTCCTCGGGCTGTTCCCACCGCCGCAGCCGGCCACCGATACCGACCGGGCCGATCACCGCGTGACGGCGAGATGACAAGTCCCAGCACGCTCGTCCCGATCGCCACGTTCGCGACGCTGCTGACGATCGCGCTGCCGGCCGCTCTGGCAGGCGGCGACTCGAGCTCACGCGGCCTGCCGCCGCCCGAGTGGGCGGCGAACCGCTCGTCGTGGCCGGCGCACAACTTCGACCTGGCGAACACCCGCGCGATCCTCCACTCCCGGATCGACGCCCGCGGCGTCGCGACGCTGAGAAAGCGGTGGACGTTCAAGCTCCCGTACGTCGGCGCCTGGGGCTCCTTCACCTCGAACCCGATCGTCGCCGGCGGCGTCGTCTACCTCGAGGATCCCGACTCCGACGTCTTCGCGCTCGAGCTCGCGAGCGGCAAGCTCCTCTGGCGCCACGACTACCACTCGGTCACGCCCTCGGGCGGGCCGAACGGCGTCGCCGTCGGCTACGGGCTCATCTACGGCGAGACCGCGAGCTCCGTCTTCGCGCTGAACCCGCACACGGGCAAGCAGATCTGGATCCGCAAGCTGGCCGCCGGTCCGAAGGACGGAATCGACATGGCGCCGCAGCTCTACGACGGCAAGCTGCTGATCTCGACCATCCCCGGCAACTCCACCTCCTTCTACTCGGGCGGCGCCTACGGCGTCGTCTACGCCCTCGACGCGCGCACCGGCAGGAAGCTCTGGAGCTTCTCGACCGTCAAGGGCGGCGCCAGGCTGTGGGGGAACCCGAAGCTGAACGGCGGCGGCGGCCTCTGGTACCCGCCCGCCGTCGACTCGCACGGGCGCGTCTTCCTCGGCATCGGCAACCCGTCCCCCTACCCGCTGAGCAAGAGCGATCCCAACGCGCGCAGCCGTCCGGGCCCGAATCTCTACACCGACTCGCTCGTCGCGCTCGACGGCACGACCGGGAAGCTCCTCTGGTACCGGCAGGTCACCCCGCACGACCTGCGCGACCACGACTTCCAGGACCCGCCGATCCTCGTCACGGTCAAGGTTCACGGCCGCCCGACCGAGGCCGTGATCGGCGCGGGCAAGTCCGGTTTCGTGATCGCCTTCCGCGCTTCCGACGGCAGGCGTCTCTGGACGCTCCCGATCGGCAAGCACAACCGCTACCAGTCCGGGCCGCTGCCCGCCAACCCCGTCGCCTTCTGCCCCGGCGCCCTGGGCGGCGTCCTCACGCCGATGGCCGAAGCACGCGGCACCCTCTACGTCCCCTGGATCGACCTCTGCTTCAAGGCCTCCGCCACCAGCCTCGGCGGCGTGGCCGGCAAGCCCGGCGGCGGCGTCGCCGCGGTCGACGCCTCGACGGGTCGTATCCGCTGGAAGCACACCTTCGGCGGGGGAATCGACGCCGGCGCCGCCACCGTCGCCGATGACGTCGTCTTCACCTCCACCTACGACGGCACCATCTACGCCCTCTCCACCACGACCGGCGCAACCCTCTGGAAGACGAAAGCGCCCGCCGGCATCAACTCCTTCCCCGCCGTTACCAGCGCGATGCTGATCGTCGGCGTCGGCGCCCGCACTGCCAAGGCTGCGAAAGGCGAGCTCATCGCCTACTCCCTGCCGAATGCGCCGTAGGCGCGGGCAAGGCGTGCGCGACCCTCAGCCCGCGTCGAAAACGCGCACGGAGGGACCCGACTCCGGCCGCCACCGTTTCACCGCCGCCGTCACCGACGTCGGGCCGCCGGGCCGCGAGTCGACGGTGAGGGTGCCGTCGAGCAACTCGACACGGCGGCGCATGCCGGCGAGCCCAAGCCG
>JBOGZX010000560.1:0-4019 GCA_050697615.1 Gaiellaceae bacterium | reverse complement strand
CTCAAGTGAGGTCACCGCCGACGAGGTGAACGCGGCGTACGAGCAGGCCGCGTCGAACGCCCCTCTGAAGGGCTACCTGCAGTACTCGACCGAGCCGCTCGTCTCGACCGACATCGTCCACTCGCCGGCCTCCTGCACGTTCGACAGCGAGCTGACGATGGCGAACGGGCGATCCGCGAAGGTGTTCGGCTGGTACGACAACGAGTGGGGCTACTCGTGCCGCCTGGCCGACCTCGTGTCGAAGCTGCTGTGAGGCTGCCGCGGTCGATCGAGACCGCGGATGTGGAGGGCAAGGTCGTCCTCGTCCGGTCCGACCTCAACGTCCCGCTCGAGGACGGACGCGTCGCGGACGACACGCGCATCCGCGCGTCGGTGCCCACGATCCGGCTGCTGCTCGACCGCGGCGCCGCCGACGTCCGTGTGTGCTCCCACCTCGGTCGGCCGAAGGGCAGGGACGAGCGGTACGCGATAGGCCCGGTGCGAGAGGCGCTGCGGGCGCTCGTCCACGACGACCGGCTGCGGGTGCTCGAGAACACGCGCTTCGACGAGGGGGAGACGGCGAACGACGAGCGGACGGCGCGCGGGCTGGCGGAGGGATGCGAGCTGTACGTCAACGACGCCTTCGGATCGGCCCACCGTGCGCACGCTTCGACCGAGGCGGTCGCGCATCTCCTGCCCGCGTACGCGGGTCTGCTGCTGCTCGACGAGCTCCGCAACCTGGGCAAGCTGCTCGGCGACGTCGCGCGGCCCTTCGTGATCGTTTCGGGCGGAGCCAAGGTCGAGGACAAGGTCGGCGTGCTCGAGAACCTCGGTGCGCGCGCCGACGCGGTGCTGATCGGCGGAAAGATGGCCGAGGACGTGCGGAGCGACAATCCCTTCTCGTTCGAGGCGGTGCTGCCGAGGGACGTCGTCGCGGCCGCCTCGTTCGACGCCGACGCCGAGGCGCGGGTCACCGGCTTCGACGAGCTGCCGGAGGGCTGGCTCGGGCTGGACGTCGGCCCGCTGACGCGCGACGACTTCGCCCGCAGGATCGCGGGCGCCGCGACGGTCTTCTGGAACGGCCCGATGGGCGTGTTCGAATGGCCGCGCTTCGCCGCGGGAACCGTCGCCGTCGCCGAGGCGGTCGCCTCGTGCGACGGCTTCACCGTCGTCGGCGGCGGCGACTCCGTCCGCGCGGTCCGGGACGCAGGGGTCGCGGACCGCATCTCGTGGATCTCGACCGGCGGCGGCGCCTCGCTGGAGCTGCTCGAGGGCGAGGAGCTGCCCGGGATCGCCGCGATCCCCGGCGGGAGCGTAGGCTCGCCTCCGTGCTGATCGCGGGCAACTGGAAGATGTTCAAGGGCCCGGCGGAGGCGGCGACCTTCTGCCGCGCGCTCCGCGCCGCCGACCTGCCGGACGACGTCGACGTGGTCGTCTGCCCGCCGTACGTGTCGCTCGGCGCGTCGGTGCAGGCGCTCGCGGACACCGAGATCGGCGTTTTCGCGCAGAACTGCCACTGGAAGGCCGAGGGCGCGTTCACCGGCGAGGTCTCGGCCGCGATGCTGCTGGAGCTGGGGGTCTACGGCACGATCGTCGGTCACTCCGAGCGGCGCCTGTACTTCGGCGAGACCGACGAGACGGTTGCGAAGCGGGTCGGCGCGGCACTCGGCGCCGGCCTCCACGTGATCGCCTGCGTCGGCGAGACCGAGGCCGAGCGCGAGGCGGGGGAGACCGAGGCGGTGCTCAGCCGCCAGGTGTCGGTGCTCGACCACGACGAGAGCCTCGTGATCGCCTACGAGCCGGTGTGGGCGATCGGGACCGGGAAGAACGCGACGCCCGCGATGGCCCACGAGGCCCACGAGCTCGTCAAGTCGCTGCTCGACGTGCCGGTTCTCTACGGCGGCTCGGTCAAGCCGGAGAACGCCGCCGAGCTGCTGGCGCCCGAGACCGTCGACGGCGCACTCGTCGGCGGCGCCTCCCTCGACCTCGACTCGTTCACCGCGATTTGCCGGGCGAGCGTCTAGTCGCTCTCGTCGTCCTGGACGGCTGGGGGTGCGCCCCCGCCGGCCCGGGAAACGCCGTCGAGCTGGCCGAGACGCCGGTCTTCG
Organism: Gaiellaceae bacterium; assembly: GCA_050697615.1. Taxonomy (GTDB): domain Bacteria; phylum Actinomycetota; class Thermoleophilia; order Gaiellales; family Gaiellaceae; genus PALSA-600. The sequence goes on along the minus strand of JBOGZX010000560.1, from coordinate 1,932 downwards.
ACCGGCTCTGGCGAAACTTCCCGCACACGACCCTCGAGGCCTCGGGCGAGGCCGCCGGGCTGCCGCCGGGTCAGATGGGCAACTCGGAGGTCGGGCATCTCACGATCGGCGCCGGCCGCCGGCTCTACCAGGATCTGATGCGCGTGAACCAGTCGATCGAGGACGGCTCGTTCTTCGAGAACCCCGTCCTGCGGGCCGCGTTCGAGCGCGGGCGACGCGTCCACCTGCTCGGGCTCGTCTCGCGCGGCGGCGTCCATTCACACATCGACCACCTGAAGGCGCTGCTTCGCTTCGCGCCCGAGAAGACCTGGGTCCACGCGTTCACCGACGGCCGGGACGTCTCGCCGACGTCGGCGGTGCGCGACCTGGCCGGGCTGCCGCCCGACCGCATCGCGACGGTCGTGGGCCGCTACTACGCGATGGACCGCGACGAGCGGTGGGAGCGCACACAGCGCGCGTTCGACGCGATCGTCGAGGGAAAGTGCACGCGGTGCCGCAGCGACGAGCTGCTCGAGGCGGTCCGGCGAAGCTACGACGCGGGCGCCACGGACGAGTTCCTCGAGCCGATCTGCGTCGAGGGAGCACCGCGGCTCGAGCCGGGGGACACGGCGATCTTCTTCAACTTCCGGCCCGACCGCGGTCGGCAGCTCACGCGGATGCTGCTCGACCACGACGTGGACGTGACGACGATGACGCGCTACTCCTCCGACCTCCCGACGCCGATCGCCTTCGCGGAGCAGGACGTCCCGAACACGATCGCGCAGGTGCTCTCGGACCACGGTCTCACCCAGCTCCACGTCGCCGAGACGGAGAAGTACGCGCACGTCACGTACTTCCTGAACGGCGGACGGGAGGACGTCTGGCCGGGCGAGCAGCGGGTCCTCGTGCCGAGCCCGCGTGACGTGCCGAGCTACGACCTGGCGCCGGCGATGTCGGCCGACGAGGTCGCGCGCCGTGTCGTCGACGAGCTCGGCGACGGGTACGCCTTCTGCGTCGTCAACTTCGCGAACCCCGACATGGTCGGCCACACCGGGTCGATTCCGGCCGCCGTGAGCGCGGTCGAGACGGCCGACCGCTGCCTCGGCGCCGTCGTCGAGGCCGTCTCCGAGCTTGGCGGCGTCTGCCTCGTCACGGCCGACCACGGCAACGCCGAGACCATGCTCGAGGCCGACGGGAAAAGCCCGAACACCGCCCACACGACGAATCTCGTGCCGCTGATCGTCACCGACCCGGACGCGGTGCTCAGGGACGGGGGCGAGCTGGCCGACCTGGCGCCGACTGCCCTGCAAATCCTGGGAATCGAGCCTCCTCCGGAGATGACGGGATTACCACTCGTAAATCGTTCGTAAGGCGAGTGATATTGCGGAAAAGGGGGGTATACTTGGGTTCTCTTGTCACTCCCTCAGCCAGATCCGGCCGTTCTTCGGAAGGCCCAGCGGGGTGACGAGCGAGCGTTCGCGATCATCCTGCGAACCTACGAGACGCCGGTCTACAACTACGTCCTGCGGCTGACGAACGGCGACCGGGCGCTGGCGGAGGACCTGACGCAGGAGGTCTTCCTGCGGGTGTTCCAGGGCCTGCCGCGCTTCTCGCTGCGCTGCAAGTTCACGACCTGGCTGTTCCAGGTGACGAAGAACCGCGTGCTCGACGAGTTGCGCGCGAAGGAGCGACGGCCGCTCGCCCCGCTCAACCTCGACGACGCGCCGCAGCTCGAGGTGCTCGACCAGCCCGTCGAGCGGGCGGAGGCGATCGATGCGCTCTGGCGCGCGATCGACGTGCTCCCCGTCGACCTGAAGATGACGCTGCTGCTGCGCGACGTCGTCGGGCTCTCCTACAACGAGATCGCGGACGCGCTGGAGATCACGCTCGCCACCGTGAAGTGGCGGATCTTCAAGGCGCGCGAGGACGTGCAGGTCTCACTCGCCCGCGAGG
>JBOGZX010000559.1:0-9209 GCA_050697615.1 Gaiellaceae bacterium | reverse complement strand
TCGGCTTTCTCGGCCTCGGCGCGCAGCCGCCGACGCCGGAATGGGGCGCGGGCGTCGCCGAGGGGACGCAGTACTTCCAGTCCTGGTGGATCGGCACGTTTCCGGGGCTCGCGATCTTCACCGTGGTGCTGGCGTTCAACTTCCTCGGCGATTCGCTGCGCGACGCGCTCGACCCGCAGTCGTCCTGGTCGCGCGGAGGGGACGACGTATGACCGCGCTGCTCGATGTCGAAGGCCTGAGCGTGCGGCTGCCGACGGCGCGCGGCGAGGTGACGATCGTCGACGGCGTCGACTACAGCGTGGAGGCGGGCGAGGTCTTCGGCGTCGCGGGCGAGAGCGGTAGCGGAAAGACGATCTCCGTGCTCGCACTGCTACGTCTACTGCCCGAGGGCGCGCGGGTCGGCGGGCGCGCCCTCTACGGCGGGCAGGATCTGCTCGCGCTGCGCCCGCAGGCGCTCCGGCGGGTGCGGGGGCGCGAGGTGTCGATGGTCTTCCAGGACCCGCTCACGTCGCTGCACCCCATGCTGACCGTGGGGCGGCAGCTGACCGAGCACGTGCGCCTGCACGAGAGGCTCGGGCGGGGTGCCGCACGACGACGGGCGGTCGAGCTGCTCGAGGAGGTGCGGATCCCCGACCCCGAGAGGGCCCTCGCCAGCTTCGCGCACCAGTTCTCCGGCGGGATGCGCCAGCGGATCGCGATCGCAATCGCGCTCGTCTGCCGGCCGAAGCTGCTGATCGCCGACGAGCCGACGACGGCGCTCGACGTGACCGTGCAGGCGGGAATCCTGCGCCTGCTCGACCGGCTCCGCCGCGAGAACGGCCTGTCGGTGATCCTGATCACCCACGACCTCGGCGTCATGTCCTCGATCGCCGATCACGTGAGCGTCTTCTACGCCGGACGCATCGTCGAGTCCGGCCGCGCGCGGGAGCTGCTCGCTGGGCCGCGCCACCCGTACACCCGGGCGTTGCTCGAGTCGTTGCCGCATCCGGAGGCCGATGACGGCACCGAGCTCGTCGCGATCCCCGGCGCGCCGCCGACCCCCAGGAGCCGCCCCGACGGCTGTGCCTTCCACCCGCGCTGCAACCACGCGGTCGACACGTGCCGCAACTCGACGCCCTCGCTCGTACCGATCTCCGACACCCGCCGCCTCGCCTGCCCTCCCGACCCGTTCGCGGTGGTATGACGGATCACGCCCCCCTGCTCGAGATCCGCGACCTCGAGGTGACCTATCGGGTCCGCGGAGGCCGCGATGTCCGCGCGGTCGCAGGCGCCAGCCTGTCGGTGGGCGAGGGGCAGATCGTCGGTCTCGTCGGCGAGTCCGGCTGCGGGAAGAGCTCGCTCGCACGCGCCGCCGTGGGGCTCGTGCCCCGGGCCGCGGGCGACGTGCTCTTCGAGGGCAAGCGGCTGCCGGAGCTGGGGCGTCGGGCGCGCACGCGCTGGGAGTCGCGTGTGCAGATGGTGTTCCAGAACCCCTATGCCTCGCTCAACCCGCGGCGGACGATCGGCGCGCAGCTCGCCGACGGTCTCACCCTCGCCGGCGTCGACGCCGCCGTCCGCCGCACGCGCGCCGCCGAGCTGCTGGAGGAGGTCGGGATTGCGCCGGCCGCCGCCGGGCGGTACCCGCATCAGTTCAGCGGAGGGCAGCGCCAGCGGATCGCGATCGCCCGCGCCCTGGCGGCCGATCCGGCGGTGATCGTCCTCGACGAGCCGCTCTCCTCGCTCGACGCGTCGGCGCAGGCGCAGATCGCCAATCTGCTCGTGGGCCTGGCGCACCGGCGACGACTCGGGCTCCTGCTGATCTCGCACGACCTGGGGATCGTCCACCACGTCGCCGACGCCGTCAGCGTCATGTACCTCGGGGTCATCGTCGAGTCGGGGGCGACGCGGGAGCTCTGGCGGGCGCCGCAGCATCCGTACACGGAGGCTCTGATCGGGTCGATCCCGCACGCCGACGGCGCCGGCACTCTGCCGCAGGCGCTCCCCGGCGAGGTTCCCGACCCGGCGCGGCCGCCGTCGGGCTGCCGCTTTCATCCGCGCTGTCCCTACGCCTTCGCCCGCTGCCCGACCGAGCCGCCGCCGCTCTATCCGGTCGGCACGGGACGCGAGTCGGCTTGCTTCCTGCGCGACCCCGCGAACGCGGCGGTCGCCGTCCCGACGACTGGAGGACGATCGTGAACGACGTGAAGGACCTGATGAACCGGCCGCTGCCGGAGAGCGAGTACCGGAGCAGGCGCGACCGCCTCGCCGAGGGATTGGACGAGGCCGGCATCGACCTGCTCTTCGTGCCGCCGTCGTCGGACCTCGAATACCTGACCGGGCTCGAGCGCGACCTGCCGAGCTTCGGTCAGAGCTCGTACGCACACGGCTGGGTCACCGGTGCGCTGATCGCGCCCGGCCGTGAGCCGCTGTACGTGCTGCCGCGAATGTTCGTCCTGTTCCACCTGTCGGGCCGCGACCCCGGCGAGCTCGTGACCGTGAACGAGTCCGACGATGGGCGCGCGCGGTTCCGCGGCGCGCTGCAGTCGTTCGGCCCTCCGGCGCGCATCGGCATCGCCGCGCGTACCTGGGGCGAGTCCCTGCTCGAGCTGCAGGCGGCGGCTCCCGGCGCTGGGGTCGTCAACGCCACGCCGATCGTCAACCGTCTGCGGCGCATCAAGTCGAACGCGGAGCTGGAGCTGATGCGGCATGCGTGCTCGATCGTCGACGACGCGATGGCCGCGACGGCGCCGAGCGTGCAGTCCGGGGTCACGATGGCGGAGCTCGGCGAGGAGATCGAGCACCAGATGCGCATTCGCGGATCGCGGACGCCGTCGTTCCCGACGCACATCTTCAGCCACGGCTGCGAGCGGTCGCACGACTCGCAGACGCCGAGCGGGCTGGAGCCGATCGACGAGGGCGAGGCGGTGATGTTCGACTTCGGCGCCGTCTGGCACGGGTACTGCTCGGACTTCGGCCGCACCGTCGTATGCGGCGAGCCGCCCGCCGAATACGAGCGGATCTACCGGACGATGCTCGAGGCACAGGAAGCCGGGCGGGCCGCCGCCGTGCCCGGTGCCCGGGCGTCGGTGGTGAACGCCGCGTGTCGCGCACCCATCGAGGACGCCGGGCTCGGTGAGTTCTTCCGCCACCGGATGGGGCACGGGATCGGCCTGGACGTGCACGAGCAGCCGTTCATCTCGGTCGAGGACGAGACCGTGCTCGAGACGGGCATGACCTTCACCGACGAGCCGTCGATTCTCTGGGACGGTCACTTTGCGGTGCGTATCGAGGACATCGTCGTCTGCGCCGCCGGCGGCGGCGAGATCCTGAACGGGCTCTCGCGCGAACCGTTGCCGAGCTCGCCGCGATGACGGACATGCGGCTGTACGACATCCGGGTGACCGTCGAGCGAATCGAGGGCCGCTCGGTCTGCGGGCTCGCCGTCGGCGATCACTTCGACGTGACCGAGTCGAGCCGGGTTCGGATACCCGAGGGCAAGCATTTCTGCCTCTACGCGCTGCAGTCGGTGCTGCCGCTGATCCCGGCCAAGCAGCGCGAGCTCGACGCAGGAGACTGGCTCGCGCAGGACAGCCTGGTCTGCTGTCCCGACCCGGACGAGCGTGTCGTGATGCGGATCGAGCGGATCGGACTGCGCACACTCGTCACCGAGGATCTGACCTGAGGGAGCTGGGGCTCGGCCTGCAGTCGGACAAGCGGCCCGGGGAGTACGGCGAGCTCGCGCGCCGCGCCGAGGCAGCCGGCTTCGACGTCGTCTCGGTCTTCCACGACCTGCTCTTCCAACCGGCGATCTATCCGCTGCTCGAGATCGCAGGCGCGACCGAGCGCGTCCGTCTGGGGCCCGCGGCTCTCAACCCGGTGACCCTGCATCCCGTCGAGCTCGCGGGGCAAATCGCCGCCCTCGATCTCGCGTCGGGCGGCCGGGCATACCTCGGCCTCGCGGCCGGCGCATGGCTCGACCGGCTCGGACTCGATCAGAGCCGGCCGGTCGCGCGCATGGCGGAGGCGTGCGAGATCGTGCGCCGGCTCTTCGCCGGCGACAGGTCGGGCTTCGAAGGCGCTCACTTTGCCCTGGCGCCGGGCGCCGGCTTCGGATACACGCCGCTGCGCGCACGGGTGCCGCTCATGATCGGAACCTGGAGACCCCGAATGGCCGGACTCGCCGGCCAGATCGCAGACGAGGTGAAGATCGGCGGCTGCGCCAATCCCGACATGGTGCGGCTGATGCGCGAATGGATCGACAACGACCGCGTCGGGATCGTCGTCGGCGCCGTCACGGTCGTCGCGTCCGACGGCGAAGCCGCGCGCGAACGCGCCCGGGCCGAGGTCGGGATGTACCTCGACGTCGTCGGCGGGCTCGACCCGACGATCGAAGGGCCGGCGCCGCTCGACCGCTTCTGCATCGCGGGCACGCCCGACGAGGTCGCGGCCCACGCAGAGAGACTGTTCGAAGCCGGCGCGGCGCGCGTGGAGTTCGGCACGCCGCAGGGGACCACCACCCGGGAGGGAGTCTCCCTGCTCTGCGACCACGTGCTGCCGCTGCTCCAGGATCGCTGACGCGACGCTAACGGTCGCGCGCGAACGCTGCGTAGGCAGGCTCGAGCGCGTCGACGAGATCGCCGTCGCCCACGTGGATCCCGCTCGGGCCCAGGCGCTTCAGCACCGTGCCGGCCGGACGCGGGCGCGCGGCCGGTAGCTCCGGCAGCCGCCCTCCCAGCCACGGGTCGCGCGGCGGGCCCGCGGGGCTCTCCACGGCGGTGCCGCAGCCGCGCCAGCGGAGCAGCACAGCCGGGTCGCGGTCGATCTCGTCGGCGAACGCGACGCCCGCGGCGGCGACGTGCTCGCACGTCCCCTCCTCGTCGCAGGTGCACCAGCGGACGATCTGCGGGGGACGCGGGACGAGCGGCTCGTCCCAGTCCTCGGCCATCAGCTGGTCGAAGTGCGCAGACTGGGCGCGCCCAGCGGCCGCCGACTCGAGCTGGCCCATACCGCGCGCGTAGCGCGTCATCGCCGTCCAGACGCGCGGCGGCACCCGTGCCGACTCGAGCGTGACCGTGCACTCCCCCACCTGCACCGTCACGCGGCCGGGCTCGACCTCGACCGAGTCGACCTGCGCCACCGGATGCGTGTCGCCCGCGACGGCGGCAAGAATCGACCGTGCCCACGCCCCTCTCATGCCGCCGCCTCCTCCACCGTGTCCGGCGACAGGGCGACCGCGGCGCGGATCGCGCCCAGGTCGAGGTCGCCCAGCCAGTCCTCCGAGCGCCCCGCCATCACCTTATCGACGAGCTCGCGCTTCGACTCGAGCAGCTCGTCGATCCGCTCTTCGAGGGTGCCGAGGCAGATGAGGCTGTGCACGAACACCGGCTTGCGCTGGCCGAGCCGGTGGACGCGGTCGGTCGCCTGCTGCTCGACCGCCGGGTTCCACCAGCGGTCGAAGTGGAAGACGTGGTTCGCCGCCGGCAGGTTGAGGCCGCGGCCGCCGGCGCGCAGGGAGACCACGAGCAGCGACGGGCCGTCGTCCGACGCGAACGCGCGCAGCAGCTCGTCGCGCCGCCTGGCGTTCAGGGCGCCGTGGAAGAAGCCGACCTGCCGACCGAGCCGCTCCGCCAGGTGCGGCACCAACCGGTCGAAGCGCGTGTACTGCGTGAACACGAGCGCCCTGTCGTCGGCCGGCACCTGCTCGAGCAGCTCGATCAGCCGCTCGAGCTTGCCCGAGCGGCCGTCGAGCGGCTTCCCCGTCGCGACCAGCATCTCCGGGTGGTTGCACACCTGCTTGAGGTGTCCCAGCATCGCCAGCACCGCCCCCCGGCGGCCGAAGCGGTCGTGGTGCTCCTCGATCCGCGGCAGCCAGCTGTCGACCGTCGCCTGGTAGAGGCCCGCCTGCTCGACCGTCAGGCGGCAGTAGTCCTTCTCGATCGTGATCGGCGGCAGGTCGAGCTCGACCTCCGGCGCGTCCTTGGGCCGCCGCAGGATGAACGGCCGTACGATCGCGCGTAGCCGCTCGAGCGCATGCTCGTCGCCGAGGCGCTCGATCGGCTGCGCGAACGTGCGTCCGAACCACTCGCGGGAGCCGAGCAGCCCCGGGTTGAGGATGTCCATCAGCGCCCACAGCTCGCCGAGCCTGTTCTCGATCGGCGTGCCCGTCATCGCCAGGCGCCGACGCGCGGGCAGCCGGCGCAGCGTCCGCGCGCGCTTCGTCTGCGGGTTCTTCACGTCCTGCGCCTCGTCGAGCAGCAGCCGGTCCCAGGCGATCGCGGCCAGCGCGTCGACGTCGCGCGTGACGATGTCGTACGAGGTCACGACCACGTCGCTCGTGCGCGCGGCGGCGGCGAGCGCGGCATCGGCGAGCCGGTCGCTGCCGTGGTGCAGGTGCACGCGCAACGACGGCGCGAACCGCTCGAGCTCGGCGACCCACTGCCGCGCGACGCTCATCGGGCAGACCACCAGGGTCGGCCCGAACGCGTCGCGGCCGTACTCCTCGCGCTCCGACACGAGCATCGCGATCGCCTGGACGGTCTTGCCGAGACCCATGTCGTCGGCCAGGATCGCGCCGATCCCGCGGTCGCCGAGCAGCCGCAGCCAGCCGTGGCCGCGCTCCTGGAACGCGAACAGGTCGAAGCGCATGCCGGCCGGTGTCGGCAGAGGCCGGAACCGGGCGTCGCCGTCGAGCAGGTCGGCGAGCGGCGCGTCGAGGGTCACCTCGCCGAGCTCGAGGCCCGCCTCGTCGGTCTCGAGCCCGGACACCGCGCGCACGAGCTCGACGATCCCGCTCGCGCTGCGGCGGCGTTCCAGGAACTTCACCGCGCGCTCGACGTCCGAGTGCCGTAGCGCATGCCACCGCCCGGCGAGGCGCACCACCGGCGTCTTCGCGGCGGCGAGCTCCGCAATCTCCTCGTCGGTGAGCGTGACGTCGCCGACTGCGAGCCGCCAGTCGAACTGCGCGACGGCGGCCGTCGAGAGCAGGCCGCTCGACTGCCCCGGGCCGGGGCTCGGGCTCCTGGCCGTCAGGTTCGCGCGCAGGCGGCTCGGGGCGCGTACCCACGAGGACGGCAGGAGCACCTGTACGCCGCGCTCGTCGAGCAGCGGCATCAGCTCGCGGAGAAAGTACGCCGCCGTCTCGGGATCGAGGTCGGCCTCGCTCGGCCGTTCGGCGTCGAACTCGATTCCGTGCGGCTGGAGCACGGGCCGAAGGGCGGCGAGCTGCTCGGCGAGATCGCGTTCGACGTCGGCGTCGCGGATGAACGCAAACGCGTCGGCGCCTCCCTCCCACAAGAGCGACGCGGGCAGGCTCAGCGTCGGGTCGTCGTCCGCGTGCAGCCAGAGCTCGAGCCGAAGCGCACCGCCCGCGACCCGCTCGTCAAGGTGGAGGCCGACCTGCCACCGTGCCTCCTTCACCTCGGCGAGCCCGGTGTCGACCCAGCGCGTCAGCCGGCGCTCGAGCCCTGACCAGCTCGGGCTCGCAGGGAGGTCGGGGTCAGGGGATCCGAGCGCGGCGAGGAACGACTCGAGCGCCGGCGAGCGCCCAAGTCGCGTCGGGTCGCCGATCCTCACCCCCGCGGCGGCGAGGCGGTTCCGTGCGATCCGGTCGACGAGGTGCGGATACAGGTCGGAGACGGCGGCGTCGGGGTCGCCGTCGAACCAGCCGGCGCCGATCGGTGGCAGCGCGGCCGCGATCCCCGCCAGCGCGGCCTGAACGCTATCGTCCAGCGTCGCACCCCAGAAGGCGTACCAGCGGCTGCCGCCGCGCGCGAGCTGGGGGTGCACGAGGCCCTCACTGACGGCGCGGTGCGCGACCTCGACGACCGCGAAGACGCTGCGCGCGCTGTCACCGAGCGCGAGCCCGTCGCGCGCCGCGGCGGCGAGCTCGATCAGCTCGTCCACCCCGAGTTGCCTCGCGGGGATCAGGCGGTCGATCGCGCCAAGCTCGACCTCGGCGGCGGCGCCGGCGGACAGTGGGGCGGGCGCGAGCGTCCCGTCGGGCAGGCGCAGGAACGCGTAGGCGCCGGCGTTCTGCCAGACGACCTCGAGCGTCGGCGAACCGGGATCGACCGACTCGGGCTCGGCGACGGCTTCGGTATCAGCTTCCGCGAACATCAACCCGACAAGATAGGCATACCCGGCCCCTTGGCCGTTCGAGCTGGCCCGATTTGCCGCAGCCGGAACCTCCCGAACGTGGTGCCGAACCACGTTCGGGGTGGGGCAAGTCGGAGAAAAGTCACAAATGGGAACCACATCTCGATCCAAGTGTTCATCGGCGTTTGCGGCGCTTCGGGCCAACTCTCGAACGTGGTTCGGAACCACGTTCAAGGGTTGCGCGACGAGCCTCCGCCGCGAGCCCGCCTGAGCGCGAGAGTCCCGCAGGCCGGTCGGCGTTCGAGCTCAGTCTTCGATCGTGACGAGCGTGCCGATCGGGGTGTAGGGCCACACCTGCGCCGCTGCGTCCAGCGGCAGCTCCACGCAGCCGAGGCTCTGGGGCGTCCCGAACGAGGCCCGCGGGAACGCATGGAGCGCCTCACCGCCGTGGAAGTAGCTGATCCACTTGATCCCCGGGTCGTTGTAGTGCGAGCCGTCCGGATTCTGGCCGCTCATCGTCCCGACCGAGATGTGCTCGAACACCGGGAAGGTGCCGAGCGTGGTCGGCGCGGCGGGCACTCCGGTGTTGCCGGGCGAGGTGAGCACGACCTGGCCGTCGTGCCAGAGGGTCAGGAGCTGCGGAATGTTCCGGTGCACGAACACGTAGCTGTAACCGTCGTCGCGGCGCTTTCCGGCGACCGCGTCGGCGAGCAGCGCCCGCCACACCTGCGGGCCGGCGAACGCATCGACCATGAGGCCGTGCGTGTCCTGGAACATCATCACCGCGCCGCGGACGATCTGGTTGTAGAGCCCGACACTCCACAAAGAGCGGAGCTCCGGCGGCGTGTCCGGGTAGCGCCACGAGAACGTCCCGTCCGGCGGGTCGACCGCCGCCGCCACCTCGGCGGCCGGCGTCCGAGCGACGGGGTCGCCGCTCGGCTGCCAGTCGACGGGCAGATAACCCAGTTGCGCGAGCAGTTGCTGGAGGCGCAGCGTCGACCCGGCACGAACCGTCCACGAGACGAGGCTCGTCGTCTTCGCCGCAGCCGTGTGGCCGTCGGTGACGGCCACCGCCTTCGGCAACCGCAGCTCGACGTCGGACTCGAGCGGGAAGCCGAGGCCGGAGGGGGTGAAGA
>JBOGZX010000558.1:0-3992 GCA_050697615.1 Gaiellaceae bacterium | reverse complement strand
GCCTCGAGGAACCCGGGCGCGGCGGGCACGCAACCCATGTTCCCGGCGACGGGCTCGACGATGATCGCCGCGAGGCCCTCGCCGTAGCGCTCGACCGCGGAGGCGACCTCGTCGACGTCGTTGTACTCGCAGACGATCGTGTCGGCGGTGACGCCGCTGGGCACCCCCGGCGACGCAGGAATGCCGAGCGTCGCGAGTCCCGAGCCGGCACTGGCCAGGAACTGGTCGGCGTGGCCGTGGTAGCAGCCCGCGAACTTGATCACACGATCTCGGTGCGTGAACCCGCGCGCCAGGCGCACGGCCGACATCGCGGCCTCGGTACCGGACGAGACGAGACGCACCCGCTCGACCGACGCGACCGCGTCGACGATCTCCTCGGCCAGCAGCAACTCGCGCTCGGTGGGCGCGCCGAAGCTCGTTCCATCGAGCGCCGCCTCGCGCACCGCGTCGACCGTCTCGGCGTCGGCGTGGCCGAAGATCATCGGCCCCCACGACTGCACCCAGTCGAGTAGCTCGCGGCCGTCAGCCGTCTCGATCGTGGCACCGTGGCCGCGAGTGACGAAGAACGGCTCGTCGAGCCCGACGCCACGCATGGCGCGAACGGGCGAGTTGACCCCGCCGGGAATGAGGCCGAGCGCCCGGTGCCAGAGCTCGGAGCGCACGAGGCTCATAGCCAGGTCGCGTACTCCTTGGCCCAGTAGGTGATCCCGACATCGGCGCCGGCACGGCGGATTCCCGTCAGGCACTCGATCGCGGCGGTGCGCTCGTCGAGGTCGCCGGCCGCCGCAGCCGTCTTGATCATCGCGTACTCGCCGCTCACGTTGTAGGCGGCGAGCGGCAGGTCGAACCGGTCGCGCACCGCCCGGAGCACGTCGAGATACGGCAGCGCCGGCTTGACCATCAGCATGTCGGCGCCCTCACCGACGTCCTGCTCGCACTCGCGCAATGCCTCGCGGACGTTGCCGGGATCCATCTGATACCCCCGCCGGTCGCCGGTCGAAGGCGCGCTGCCCGCGACGTCGCGGAACGGCCCGTAGAACGCGGACGCGTACTTGGCCGAGTAGGCGACGATCGGTGTCTGCGGGAGCTGCTCGCGGATCGCGCCGACGCGGCCGTCCATCATGTCGCTCGGGCAGACGGCGTCGGCTCCCGCCTCGACGTGCGAGACTGCCGTGCGCGCGATCAGCTCGAGCGACGCGTCGTTGTCGACCTCACCGTCGTGGAGGACGCCGCAGTGCCCGTGCGCGGTGTACTCGCAGAGGCAGACGTCGGTCAGCAGGAGGAGCTCCGGGAAGCGGGGACGCAGAGCGCGCAGCGCCTGCTGGACGATTCCGTCGCGGATCCAGGCGCCGGATCCCTCGTCGTCCTTCGCCTCCGGGATGCCGAACAGCAGTACCGCGCCGACTCCGGCCCGGACGAGCTCCTCGCATTCGCGCACCACCGAGTCGACGGTGTGGCGCGCGAGGCCCGGAAGTCGCTCGTTCGGCTGCGCCTCCGGAGCCACGAACAGCGGCATCACGAGGTCGCCGAGCGACAACGACGTCTCGCGCACCAGGTCGCGCAGCGGCGCGGTGCGACGCAGGCGGCGAAGCCGGGCGGCGGGGAAGGAGCTCACGGGCGAAGCGTACGCGGGTGGACCGCCTCGACCGGCGCCGTGACCAGCTCCACCTCGACCGGCACCGCCTCCCCCTGCCACGGCTCGAGCTTGATCCGGTCGGCGAAGAACTCCCAGACCGCACGCGCGACGGCGAGCAGCGGCAGCGCGGTCAACGCACCCGGGAGCCCGTACAGCTCCGCCCCCGCCGCGAGCCCGAAGATCACGAGCAGCGGGTGCAGGCGCAGCGCGTTTCCCATCACCTTCGGCACGACGACGTGCCCTTCGACCTGCTGGATGGCGAGGAAGAGCAGTGCGACCCACAACGCCGACAGCGGATGCACGACGAGCGCGTAGACGAACGCCGGCGCGGCGCCGAGCCACGGGCCGAGATAGGGGATCACCTCCGTCAGGGCGACCCAGGCGCCGAAGAGCAGCGCATACTGCTGGCCGTGCGGCAGCAGGCCCGCGACGGCGAGCAGCCAGAGCCCGATTCCCGAGCTGACGCCGATGATCAGCGACAGCGCGACCTGCCCGCGCAGGTACGAGGCGAGCGACGTCTCGATGCTGCGCAGCAGCGGCTGCTCGCCCGGTCGGGGCGCGAAGCGACGGTCGACCGCCCGGCCGAAGCGTTGCATGTCGAGCAGCATGTACACCGAGATCACGATCAGCAGCACCGCCGAGAAGAGCGTCTTGCCGATCGAGATCGCCGCGCCCTCGACGAACGACACGACGCGGTTCGTGTTCTTGCCGATGTCGCGATGCTGGATCTGCCGGACCAGCGCGTGACCGCGCTTCTGGACCTTCACCGACTTCAGGTGATGCGCGTCGAGCCAGCGCTGCAGCCGGTCGACGTCGCGGTCCGCCGAGGTCGTCTGTCCGGCCGCTCCGTGACGATGGGTGAAATAGTCGTTGAACCTGTTCGCGGCAGTCTTGGTCTCCCCGACCACGGCCGTTGCGACCGCCAAGATGACGAGCCCGAGCGCGGCAGCGAAGCACAGCAGCACGATCGCGACCGAGAGGCCGCGCGGAAGATGGACCCGCTGGAGCACGCGCACGATCGGGTCGAGCAGGAGCGCCACGAGTGCGGCGACCACGAACAGGAAGACGACGTGAGCCGCCGCGGTCAGGAACAGCCACGCCAGGACCAGCAGAAGCGGCAGTCCCACGAGCTGAATCCAGCGCGGGACCTGGATCCGCGGCGGGCGGCCGACGGCGCTCACGCGACCGATGGTATCGCGCGCGTCCTTTCGTTCCGACCCCCGGATTGGGACTGGTCCTTCACGGTCGACGGCGCGCTCGCGCTCGACCGTCACGAACTCCCCGCGGATCCCCAGGAGCGAAGCGGAAAGCCGCTGTCACGAGCCCATCGGTTGAAAGGCGAGGATGCGTTCGCTACGGTGCCCCGGATGCCGCCTCCGGCGATCCACCGCCGCGCTCCGGCGCGGCGTGCCTCTGCGCCCCGTCGCCGGCAGCTCGAGCGCGAGCGGCGCCTGCGCCGCCTGGCGATCCTGATCGCGGTCGCCGCGGTCGCGCTCGTCACCCTCCTGCTGTCGGCCTTCGGCGGCTCGGGCACGGTCTCGCCGGCACCGGCGCCCGCGAGCGCCGCGCGGCTCGTTCCGGCCGGCCCGCCCCGGACCCAGATCGTCGCGCGGCTGGGCACACTGCGCATCCAGATGCCGATCAGCCAGCCGCGCGTGACCGCAGTCGGCTACCAGGGCGGCTCGACCGAGGCGCTTGCGCTGGATGCGCTCGGCACCCAGGCGAACCAGGGGCTGCTGCGCCGCATCGCGCATCGCATCTTCGGAGGGTCGAGCGGCGCGCCGCGCTGGTACCAGCTTTCCGGCGGAGTCGGGCCCGCCTCCTCGGCGCTCGACGTCGGCGCCGCGGCTGGGACCGACGTCTACTCGCCGGTCGACGGGACGATTGTCGCGATCGACGACGTGGTCCTCAACGACCGCGTCTACGGCTCGCGGATCGACATCCAGCCGACCGCCGCGCCGTCGCTCGACGTCTCGGTCTCGCACGTTCGCGTCGACCCGTCGCTGGTCGTCGGCTCGTCGCTGACCGCGGCCGGCTCGAAGCTCGGCACGGTCGTCGACTACTCGACCGCCGAGCAGCAGGCGCTCGCGCGGTACACGAACGACGCCGGAAACCACGTCGTCATCGAGGTGCACCCCGCGGCGACGCTGTCGATCGGCTAGACGCCGTGCGCATCCTGTTCGTCGCCGACGTGTTCGGCGCGCCGGGGCGGCGTGCGATCGAGAGCCAGCTTCCGTCGCTGCGCGAGGAGCTCGGCGCCGACTTCTGCATCGTCAACGGCGAGAACGCCGCCGCCGGGCGCGGCATCACCGCGAAGCTCGCCGACAGGCTGCTCGCGAGCGGGGCCGATGTCGTC
>JBOGZX010000557.1:0-8294 GCA_050697615.1 Gaiellaceae bacterium | reverse complement strand
CGCTGCCGCGTCCTCGGTCGTGTCCATAGGCAGGCTATGGCCACTCCCTGCGTCCTTGCATCGCTTGGTGCTCACGACCCAGGAACCGGGCAACGTTACCGGCCACATCACTAGCCGAGTCGCGGCGGCAGCCCGAACAGCGGGAACAGCGTCTCGGTGTCGAGGAAGAACGTCAGCTCCACGATCTCGCCGCCCGACAGCTCGAGCACCTGCAGCGCCCACGGCTCGTAGCCGCCGTCCGGGCCCGGCTTGTACTGGCCGAACGCCGGCGAGCCGTTCGCCGGCGACGTCGGCAAGACCCGCGAGCCGCGGCAGCCGATGCCGGGGCCGAACCACCACGTGAAGATGTCGTCGCGGCCGCGCAGCCACAGGTCGTAGGGCGGCATCGACTGCGTCGCGTCCTCGCGGATCAGCGACGTGAGCGCCTCGACGTCGTACTGCTCGAACGCCTCGACGTAGCGATCGAGGAGCGCGCGATCCGATTCGTCGAGCTCCGAGACCGCGCCGGAGTCGACCTCGCTCGAGCCGATCGTCGAGCGGGCGCGCTGCAGCGCACTGTTCACGGAGGCCGTGGTCGTCTCGAGCAGTTCCGCCACCTCGCTCGCCTGCCAGCGCAGGACCTCGCACAGGATCAGCACCGCACGCTGCCTCGGCGGCAGGAACTGCAACGCCGCCACGAATGCGAGCCGGATCGTCTCCCGCCGTGCGGCGACCTCGGCGGGATCGTCCTCGGGCGGCGCGACGAGCGCGTCCGGGATCGGCTGGAGCCACGTCACCTCCGGCAGCGTGTGGAGGTTCGAGACGATCGGCGCCTGCGCCGGCCCCAGATCCATCGGCCGCGCGCGGCGCTGACGCCCGTTCAGCATGTCGAGCGACACGTTCGTCGCGATCCGGTAGAGCCACGAACGAAGCGCCGCACGCCCCTCGAAGCGGTCGTAGCCGCGCCACGCCCGGATCATCGTCTCCTGCACGGCGTCCTCGGCCTCGAACGGCGAGCCGAGCATGCGGTAGCAGTACGCGGTCAGCTCGCGACGATGCTGCTCGAGCCGACCCTCCAGCTCGCCGGCTCCGGCTCGGACGGTCTGCGCATCCGCCATGCCCGCCATCGTACGCGGTCGGCCCGAGACGCGGAAGGCCGCGGCGGCGTGATCGGTTTCAGGAATCCAGCGAGCGCGCCTGCTTCGTGGCCGCACGCTTCTCGACGCGCCGCTCCTTGAGCGACTTCTGCGCCGGCTTCTTACCGGACTTCTTCGGCTTCTGCGCACCTTTCAACTGGATCTCTCCTCGAATCGTCGGCACCGGAACTCTCGCACACGCCGCGGACGGCCCGACCGGTCGTAGACGCCGGGGTTCAGGCGGCCGGCGCGGGCGGCACGAAGCGCGCGTCGCGGTGGCCCGCGACCCGGAGCAGCAGCCGGTGCAGCTCCGATCGTTCCTCGGCGCTGAGCGGCTCGAGAACGTCGTCCTCGAGGCGCTCGACGAGCTTCCGGAAGCTCGAGAGCTGGCGCTTGCCGGCCGGCGTGAGGCTCACGAGGTGGCGGCGGCGGTCGTTCGGGTCACGCCGGCGCTCGACGAACCCGCCTTCCTCGAGCGTGTCGAGGATGCCGACGAGCTGGCTGCGATCGACGCGAAGGGCGTCCGCGATCGTGCCCTGCGTCTCGCGCGCGCCCTCCTCGAGCAACGCCAGCACGCCGTAGTGCTGCGGCCCGAAGCCGGATTGCTCGAACTCCTCGATCGCCTCCATCTTCACGGAATAGCCGAGCCGCGCGAGCAGAAACGACGTGCTCGCGACGAGCTCTCTCGGCAGGCAGACCGGCGAGCCGGCCATCCGTTCGACGGCTGATGCGTTCACGGGAATAACTGTAGCGCTCGGCATCGTTTATCTCGTGTATCGTAGCAGAGAGAAACGATTGAAGGAGAAATCGAATGAGCGTGCAAACCATGGCATCCACCCGCGAAGTCTCGGCACCGCACTCGAGGCGCTGGCTCGCACTCGCAGTGCTGGTCGCCGCGCAGTTCATGGTCGTCCTCGACGTCGCGATCGTGAACGTGGCGCTGCCGACGATCAAGACCGACCTCCACTTCAGCCAGGAGAGCCTGCAGTGGGTGATCACGGCGTACTCGATCCTGTTCGGCGGCGTGCTCCTGCTCGGCGGCCGCATGGCCGACCTGCTCGGCCGGCGACGCATGTTCATGATCGGCCTCGGCCTCTTCACCGTCAGCTCGCTGCTCGACGGCCTCTCCTGGTCGGAGGCCTCGCTGATCACGTTCCGCACGTTGCAGGGCCTCGGCGCCGCGATGCTCGCGCCGGCCGCCCTGTCGATCCTCATGACGACGTTCGAGGAAGGGCGCGAGCGCAACGTTGCGCTCGGCATCTGGGGCGCCGTCTCCGGTAGCGGCGCCGCCGCGGGCGTGCTGCTCGGCGGTGTGCTCACGAGCACGCTCAGCTGGTCCTGGATCTTCTTCGTCAACGTCCCCGTCGGCGCGCTTGTGCTGGCGGTGAGCCCGGCGCTCCTGCGGGAGAGCCGCGCCCGCCTCGGCCACCGGCACTTCGACTCCGGCGGCGCCGCGTCGATCACCGGCGGCCTGATGCTGCTCGTCTACGCCCTGACGCGCGCTTCTCAGCACGGCTGGGCCACCCCCGAGACGGCATCTCTGCTCGCCGCGGCGGCGGC
Organism: Gaiellaceae bacterium; assembly: GCA_050697615.1. Taxonomy (GTDB): domain Bacteria; phylum Actinomycetota; class Thermoleophilia; order Gaiellales; family Gaiellaceae; genus PALSA-600. Next base: position 5,619 of record JBOGZX010000557.1, on the reverse strand, counting down.
GCTGATCGTCGCGTTCGTGGTGATCGAGCTGCGCTCGCCCGCGCCGCTCCTGCCGATGCGGATCTTCCGCCTCCGCACGCTGTCGGGCTCCAACCTGACCGCGCTCCTCAGCGGTGCGGCCGTCTTCTCGCAGTTCTTCCTGCTCACCCTGTACATGCAGCAGGTGCTGCACTACTCGGCACTGCAGACGGGCGCCGCGTATCTCGCGTTCACGCTCTCGATCATCGGCTTCTCGACGCTGTCGCAGGCGCTCGTGACGCGGATCGGCATTCGCCGCGTGCTTCCCGTCGGTCTCATGCTGGCCGCGGCCGGGCTGGTGCTCGACTCGCGGCTGCCGGTGCACGGCCACTACTTCTGGGATCTCTTCCCCGCCTTCATGCTGGGCGGGATCGGCATGGCGTTCGCGTTCATCCCGATGTCGATCGGCGCGCTCAGCGGCGTCGAGCAGCGCGATGCCGGCGTCGCGTCCGGACTGCTCAACACGAGCCAGCAGGTCGGCGGCGCGATCGGAGTCGCGGTCGTCGTCACGATCGCGACGACGTTCACGGGCCACTACCTCGGTAGCCACCCCGCCACCGGCCCGCTGAGCGGTGCCGCGCTCACGCACGGCTTCCAGATCGCGTTCTACGTGCTCGCGGGCGTCGCGGTGCTCGCCGCGGTGCTCGCCGCGGCGGTGATCGAGTCGCGAGCTTCGCCGCGCGAGACGGAGCTTCGCACGAGTCTCGGCGACCTCGAGCCGGCGCTCGAAGAAGCCGCCTGACCGACCACGCGTTTCGCGTGTCAGACACTCGAGCGGGCGGCGCGCCGAGTGTCTGACACCGGTCCGTTCAGCCGATCGCGCCGACGAGGCGGCTGCGCTCGCCGTTCACACGGACGGCGAGCGTGTCGACGCGCCGAAGCTGGGCGTCGTAGGCCCGCGCGGCCGCCGCCTGGGCCTTCTGCGTCGAGATGCCGTCCACGGTCGACGAGACGGCGAACAGCGAGCGGATGGCAGCGTTCGCCGTGGTGATGTCGCCGCGGAGCAGCGCCGAGTGGATCTGTGCCGCCAGGGCGATGCTGCGATCGAGCGCGTGCTGCTCGGCATCGTGCCCCGCCCTCAGAATCGCGGGAGCACGAAGACCGTGGAGCCGCGCGCTCACCGGCTTCAGGGCCGCTCCGTACCGCGCGAACGCCGCCGCGTACCGGGCGAGCGCGCTGCCCGAGCCGCCCGGCGCCACCGTCGCTCCGGCCGGCGAGGACGGGGCGCCGGCCGCCCTCAGGTCGTCGCGCAGCCCTGCCGCCACCTGCTGCAGCGGCGCCGTCGCCACGACGACCTTCGGAACGTAGGACGTCGCCTGCACCAGCTCGTCGAGAATCGAGCGTTGCAGCGTGAGCCTCTGCACGAGGAGGGCCTGCAGCCGGCGTGCATCCGCCGGCGGGTGCAGCGCCTGCAACCGCCGCAGCGCCCCGTCGACCGTCGCGCGGGCCTGTCTGAGGCGCGCGAGCTCCGACGGTGTGGTGCGGGTCAGCGAGAAGCTCTGGAGAGCCGCGTCGATCTGACCCTCCTTGCCGAGCAGCTCGACCTGCGCCGTCTTGACCTGGGTGAGATACGCGTCGACGGCGTCGCGGCGGGACTTCGTCGCGTCCGCTCCGCACCCGACCGCGACGACGAGGACGAGGGCGACGAGCCCGACTCTGAGCGTTGCCACCGTGCTACTTGACGAGCTCGACGGTCGAGACGCTGCCGTCGCGGTGAGCGAAGACGAGCTTCACGAGCCCCTTGCCGGCGGCGAACCAGCACGTACGCGTGCCGCTGCCGTAGGGGAAGCCGCGCTGCGCGAGCGTCGAGCGCACGACCAGGGCGCGGAAGCTTCCCGCCGGCACGCGGACGCGTTGCATCCCCACGATCTGAGTCCGGCCCTGCACACCGTAGGTCTGGTAGTCGTCGCTTCCCTTCGAGGCCGTCCAGGTGTCGCCGACCGCGGGGTACGAGGTGAGGATCGGGTTGAGCCCGAACGTCAACAGGTCGAGCGCCGTCACGAAGTGGTTGCGTCGGGCGGGGCTCGAGCCGGCGGGACCGAGCGGCGGCTGGACCAGCTTCGACGCGGAGGTGGTGGTGCCCCAGAGGTTGGTGATGCCGTCGAGACGCGTCGAGAACCCGTAGGTGCCGGCGGCCTTGATGGGGCCGGTCGCGCTCCGCAGCTTCAGCCGTGCGGTGCCGTTGACGACGGCGTCGACCGTGAACCGGTCGATCTCCGGCGTCCGCAGATGCTTCGTGTTCGTCCAGCGATAGGTGAAGCTCCTGCCCTTGTCGAGCGGGAAGAAGTCGACGTCGATCGGCGGCGTCGCCGCCGCCTGATTGGTGCTCTGCAGCACCGCGGTCGTAACCGGCGCCGCGGCTCCGCCGGCGTGGTCGAACTCGATCTTGACCGGCCCGACGCCGTACACCCACCAGACCGTGCGCGTGCCGCTGCCGTACGGATCGCCGAGGGCGCCCGCCTGCGTGATCTTCGTCTGAACGCGCGCCGCGAGGACCCCGTCCGGGAACGCCGGCACCGTCACCCGCTCGCGGCCCAGGTACGCCGAGGTGCTCGAGACGTCGTTCGCCGCGCCGCCCGTCCCGGGCCAGGTGAGCCCCTGGAGCAACGGCTCCTCGAGCACCGGCTGCCGCGAGCCCCAGATCAGGTTGTAGAGCGTGCTCGACAGGGCGTTGCCGCAACTCGCGCTCTGCGGACAGAGGATCGGGAACGAGGGCGGCGGCGGCGTGCTCGACCAGTCCGTGTTGACGATCCCGCCGTTCGTGTCCTGAAACGAGACCGTTCCGGTCGACGAGACGGCGTCGTCGGGGTTGCCGAGCCCGTCGGTCGTCCACCCGAGGACGAACGAGCTGCCCTTCGAGCTCTTGACCGTCACCTTCTCGAGCGTCGGCGTCGCGGCGTAGACCGTGTCGCTCCACTGGTACGTCCACGTTGCGTCGGCCCCATGCGGCAGCCACCGATCGTCCGCGGACGCGTTCGCGCAGCAGAGAAGCGCGGCGACCGCCGCTGCCAGGAGCCCGACCCCCTTCACGCGCTCAGCGTAGTGCGTGGAGTGCGGTTGGTCTAGATCGTCGATCCCGATGGGCGACGAGCGTCGGCCCCCCGTATCCCGAATTCCTGAAACGCCGTTCACTCCGGGCACGACGAAAGGAGGAAACGAATATGGTTGGTCTCGGAATCCTGGCTCTGATCATCGGCGTCATCCTGTGGGTGACAGTTCTCCCCGTGATCGGCTGGATCCTGATGGTGATCGGGGCGATCCTGATCGTCGCCGGCATCCTGATGGGCGCAGTGTGGAGCTTCAGTCGCGGCGCCGGAAGACGCGGCACCGTCTGGTGAGGTCGCGCTGACCGGCCGATGCGGGCGGCGATTCTGCCGCCCGCTTCTGCCGGACTACGATTCGGCGGCGTCGGCCTGCTCGTCCAGCTCGACCGCAGCGCGTCCGGCGGCTCCGTCCTTCTCCACGAAGACGTGGTCGCGGGCGCCGCCCACGACGTGCTCGATCTCGCCGAGCGCATGGCCCTTGACGACGAGGAAGCGCGCCGGGTCGGCGCGAGCGTACGCGTACTCCTCGAGCGTCGCCGTGACGCGCTCGACGCAGTTCAGGTCCGAGCACTCGCAGAAGAACTCGTACCGATGGTGATCGCGGCCGTGGGCGAGCGCGGCGAGGTCGATGCGCTCGTTGATCTGGCGGAAGACATCCTCGTTCCGCGCCATCTGCTCCTTGCTGCGTGCGTCCACGGGCGCACAGTAGCCGTGCCTGTCGGGTAGGCTTGCGCCCGTGCTGCGCGGCCTCTGGAATCGCTTCACACGGCAGCGCACCGAGCAAGCGGCGGCGCTCGAAGCCGAGCGGGAGCAGATGAGCCCCTCGGAGCGCCGGATGTCCCGGGAGAGCGTCGACGACGTGGCGGCGGACGAGTTCGCGGGCGAACACGCCGGCGCCGGCGACCCCCGCGCGCCGGGCGCCGAGGACGACCTCCCGCCCTACCACTGAACCGAGCACAACCGCCACCCGGCGAAGATCGCGGCACGCGGGAAACGCGGACCGCCACGGCAGCTCGACGAGGGCCGCGCGGAACTCGGGCATCCTTCACGGATGGGACTCAGGAGAACGGCCGCGCTCACGGGAGCACTCGCGCTGCTCGGCGGCCCCGCAGCCGGCGCGGCCGTGAGCCCGACACCGTCGGCCACGGCCATCCTCTCCACCGACCGTGCCGGCGCGCGCCCCGTCGCACTCGTCGTACGGCTTCACTACGAGATGCAGTGCGGCTGGCCCGGCGAGGGGCGCCTGACGATCCGATTTCCGGCGGCGATGCGCGTCCCGCGCGCAGTCCCTCGGGCGGCGGTCCGGGTCGATGGGAAGCCGACCAGACGGCTCGGGAAGCGCGGCCGTCTGATCGCGGTCGCGCTGCCGCTCAGGCCGCAGATCCTGTGCGACGCGATCGGTCCCGGCACGTTGACGGTTGCGTTCACGCGGGCGGCAGGCCTCGGCAACCCGCCGGCGCCGGGCAGATACCCGCTGCGTGCCACACGAGGCTCGCTGACGTTTCTCGCGACGTTGACCGTCCGCCGGCGGTAGAATCGGACGTTCAACCGGGGAGCCCCTGAGGAGGGGCTGAGAGTGCGCTTCCTTGCGCTGACCCGTCGAACCTGATCCGGGTCATGCCGGCGAAGGGAGTGCGGTGGCTCTATCCGTCCATTCGCAGATCGAGCTCGAAGCCCTCACCGGCGGGGTCTCGCTGAGCGGCGTCACGCGAGTGCTCGGCGGCCGCCCGGTGCTCGACCGGCTCGACCTCGACGTCCCCGCGGGCTCGCGGACCGGGATCGTCGGCCGGAGCGGCGTCGGCAAGTCGACGCTGCTCTCGTTGGTGGCGGGCCTCGACGAGCCCGATGCGGGCCGCGTGGCAGTCGCGGGAGCGACCTCCGCCGCGGGTCGCCTCGCCCACTGTGGGCTGATGCCGCAGCGCGACTGCCTGCTCCCGTGGCGGTCGGCGCTCGACAACGCCTGCCTCGCGCTCGAGAATCGCGGGATCGGACGGCCGGAGGCTCGCAGGCGCGCCGGCGTGCTCTTCGAGCGCTTCGGCCTCGCCGGAGCGGAGCGCCTGCGGCCGGCCAAGCTCTCGGGAGGGATGCGCCAGCGGGTCGCCTTCGTGCGCACGCTGCTGGCGGACAAGGACGTGCTGCTGCTCGACGAGCCGTTCGGCGCGCTCGACGCCATCACCCGGGCCGAGCTGCAGGACTGGCTGCGGGCGGCCCTGGCGGCCGAGCCGCGCACTACCGTGCTCGTCACCCACGACGTCGAGGAGGCGCTGCTCGTCTGCGACCGCGTGGCCGTCATGTCGGCCCGCCCGGGGCGGGTCGTGCTCGAGCTGGACGGCGGCTTCGGCGGCGGCGAGCGGGCCGAGACGATCGCCTCGGAGCCGTTTCTGGACGCGCGGGGACGCGCGCTGGAGGCGCTTCGGTGAGCCGCGTCCGCTCGCACCTCGCCTGGGTCGCCGTGCTGGTGGCGCTGATCGCCGCGTGGCAGGCATGGGTGCGCCTGCGCGGCGTGCCCCAGTACGTGCTCCCCGCGCCGACCGACGTCGCCCGGACGCTGTGGGAC
>JBOGZX010000556.1:0-2529 GCA_050697615.1 Gaiellaceae bacterium | reverse complement strand
CCTCTAGACCATGGATGTCGTCGTTCTCGGCGGGGGGTCGTCAGGCGAGCATTTCGTCGGCGCCCTCCGCCGTCTCGACGCCGACGCGCGGATCACCGTCGTCGAGCGGAACCTGGTCGGCGGCGAGTGCTCCTACTGGGCGTGCATGCCGACGAAGACGATGCTGCGGGCGCCGGAGCTGCTGTCGTCGGCGCGGCACTCGGACGGCGTGCTCGATCCCGGCCCGCTCGACGTGCAGCGGATCTTCGCGTGGCGCGACCTGGTCGCCGAGCGCGACGACGCCTCGCAGGTCGAGTGGCTCGAGTCGATGCGGGCGCACCTCGTCCGCGGCGACGGCGTCGTGGTGGAGCCGGGCCTGCTGCAAGTGGACGGGAAGAAGCTGCGCTACGACCGGCTCGTGATCGCAACCGGCTCCTCGCCGGTCGTCCCGCAGATCGACGGCCTCGACGCGGTCGACTTCTGGACGAACGTCGAGGCGACCGAGACGACGGAGGTTCCCGCCCGGCTCGCGGTGCTCGGCGGCGGACCCGTCGGCTGCGAGCTGGCGCAGTTCTTCCAGCGCGTCGGCTCGCAGGTGACGCTCGTGCAGGGCGACGAGCGGCTGCTCTCGCGCGTCGACGCCGACGCAGCGGCGCTCGTCGAGTCGGCGCTCCGCTCCGAGGGCGTCGACGTGCGGCTCGGGGCGCAGGCGACGAGCGTCGCTCGTAACAGTCTGTTACTAGCGGATGGGGCTGCGGTGGATTACGACCGGCTTCTCGTGGCCACCGGGCGCAGGCCGAACGTCGGCGGGCTCGACGCGCTCGAGCTCGACGTGTCGCGGCGCGGGATCGCCGTCGACGACCGACTGCGGGCCGCCGAGAACGTCTGGGCGATCGGCGACGTCACCGGCATCGCGCCGTTCACGCACGTCGGCAAGTACCATGCGCGGATCGCCGCCTACGACTTCGCCGGCCGCGACGTGCGCGCCGACCACCGCGCGATCCCGGCGACGATCTTCACCGACCCGCAGGTCGCGACGGTCGGCGACACCTCCGGCGGCCTCAGCGCCACCTGGGACATCCGCTCGGTGCCGCGCCTCTCGACCTACGAACGGCCGAAACGGCCCGGCTTCGTCAAGGTCGTCGCCGACCCGGAGCGGCGGGTGCTCACGGGCGCCGTCGCGGTCGGGCCGGAGGCGGGCGAGTGGTTGCAGCAGCTGACGCTCGCGATCCGGGCGGAGACGCCGATCGACGTGCTCCTCGACGTGATCCAGCCCTACCCCACCTTCAGCGAGGGCGTCTTCTTCGCGCTACGCGAGCTCGGTCTCGATCTCGATCTCGCAGCAGCGTGAAGCAGGCCGTCACCGGCGCCTGCTCGCGTGCAGGCTCCAGGCGATCGCGAGGACGATCAGGATCGAGATCACGACGATGATCGCGGACGGCGACATGTCGGCGGCATTCCCGGTCACGCGCAGCCCAACCCCGGGGTGCAACCCCGCCTATCTCGAAGGGACCTACGAAGAGCTCTGCCCGCACGTCGGCGCGGGCGAGGACGGTCTGCGACGGCTGGTCCGGCAGTTCTCGTTCCCGGGCGGCATCCCCAGCCACGCCGCGCCCGAGACGCCGGGCTCGATCCACGAGGGCGGCGAGCTCGGCTACGCCCTCGCACACGCCTCTGGTGCCGCCTTCGACAACCCCGACCTGCTCGTCGGCTGCGTCGTCGGCGACGGCGCGTGCTGCCGGTGCTGCACCTGAACGGCTACAAGATCGAGACCTTCGACGCCGTGGCGGTGCCGAGTCCCGGCACGACCTTCAGGGATGCGACGCGGGTGCTCGGCGCACTCGCAGAGCGCCCGTGCTGAGGACGCGGGGCGCACTGCTGCGACCGGCGGCGCGGGTGATCGGCGCGGTCCCGCCCGCGTCGGGCGCGGTCGTGATGGGCACCGGCATCATCTCGATCGACCTCGCCGTCGACGGCCGCGAGACGCTCTCGCGCGTGCTGCTCGGGCTCGCCGCGGTCGTCTGGGTGGGGCTCGGTCTCGTCGTGACCGGCCGCGTGATCGCCGACCGGCCGCGGGCGCGGCTCGAGGCCGCCTCGCCGGCTGCGCTCACCGGGATCGCCGGCACCGCGGTGCTCGGCGCGCGCGTCGCGCAGCTGGGCTGGCACCGTGTCGGAGCCGTGCTGCTGGGGCTCGCGTTCTGCCTGTGGCTCGCGCTCGTGCCGCGCGTCGTCCGTCGCTGGTCGACGCCCACCGTCGGCGTGTCGTTCGTCCTCGTCGTCGCGACGGAGTCGCTCGCCGTGCTCGCCGCCGTGCTCGCGGCACGCGAGCGAGTCCTCTGGCTCGCCGTCGTCGCATACGTCGCGCTTGCGCTCGGGCTCGTGGCCTACGCATTCGTCCTCGCGCGGTTCGACCTACGCCAGCTGCTCGTCGGTCGCGGCGACCACTGGGTCGCAGGCGGCGCGCTCGCGATCGCGACGCTCGCCTGCGGCAGGGCGGCCGAGGCCGCGGACCGGATCGGCGCGCTGCACCGGCTGAGCGGCGGCACGGGC
>JBOGZX010000555.1:0-4745 GCA_050697615.1 Gaiellaceae bacterium | reverse complement strand
GGCTCCACCTCGGCGACCTCTTCCTGCGAAGCGGTCTCCGGCTCGGCGACGGCCACCTGATCGGAGCCCGTCCCCTCGAGCTCCTGGTGCGCCTGGACACCGCAGAAGCGCGAGCCCGACAGTGCGGCGTTCGGGCAGCGCTTGCCGTTGGCGAGGATCGCGGCGCAGCGGCCGGAGAGATCCTCCACTCGCTCGCCGTCGCCGCCGCCGAACACGACCGCGGCCTCGGCCTGCGCGAACTCGGTGTCCGACTGGATGTCGACCTTCCAGCCGGTCAGCCGGGCGGCGAGGCGGGCGTTCATGCCCTCCTTGCCGATCGCGAGCGCGAGCTGGTCGTCAGGGACGACGACCGTCGCCTCGCGGAGCTCGTCGTCGAGGTAGACCTCGCGGACGCGGGCCGGCGAGAGCGCCTTCGCGACGAAGCGGGCCGGCTCCTGGTTCCACGGGATGATGTCGATCTTCTCGCCGCGGAGCTCGGAGACCACCATGCGGACGCGCGAGCCGCGCGGGCCGACGCAGGCGCCGACCGGATCGACGCCCTGGGCGTGCGACTCGACCGCGATCTTGGAGCGGTAGCCGGGCTCGCGCGCGACGCCGCGGATCTCGACCAGGCCGTCGGCGATCTCGGGCACCTCGAGCTCGAAGAGCGTCTTGATCAGCTCCGGGTCGCGCCGCGAGAGGATCACCTGCGGCCCCTTGGTGCCGGTGCGGACCTCCCGGATGACGGCCTTGATGCGCGAGCCCTGCTCGTAGCGCTCGCCATCGACCTGCTCCGGGCCCGGCAGCAGCGCCTCGACCTTGCCCAGGTCGACGAGGATGTTCCGGCGGTCGCCGGTCTGCTGGACGATGCCCGTGACGACCTCGCCGACGCGGTCGATGTACTCGTCGTACATCATCTCGCGCTCGGCCTCGCGGATCCGCTGCAGGATCACCTGCTTCGCCGTCTGCGCCGCGATGCGCCCGAAGTCGTCCGGGGTCACGTCCTCGCGCTTGACGTCGCTGTCGGGAACCTCCGACCAGTCGATCTCGAGGTCGTCGTCGGAGAGCAGCGTGTGGTTCTTCTCGCCGGTCTCCTCCTCGATCCGCTCGAGGTCGTCGAGCGCACGCTCCCGCGCGTCGTCGAGCAGGCGGACCTCGAGGTCGGCGGGCAGCTCGATCGCGTACACCCGGAAGTCGCCGCGGTCGTCCAGCTCCACGGTGGCGTGCCGGGACGCCCCGGGCGTCTTCTTGTAGGCCGCCAGCAGCGCATCCTCGAGCGCTGCCACGAGCGTGCCGCTCTCGATGCCCTTCTCGCGCTCGATCTCGCGGACGGCGTCAACGATCTCCTGGCTCATCGCGTGGTCCCTTCATCGATCAGATTTGCCCGCACGATCGACTCGTACGGAATGTCCAGCATGCTGTCCGTCGAAGCTGTGGTGCTCCCGTTCGCGATCCGGACCGACCTCTCGCCGGCGGAGACGACCTCGCCGCGGGCGCGGCCGGTGACGGTCTTGACGCGCACCGGCCGGCCGACGGCGCGCTCGAAGTGCTCCCGGGTGCGCAGCGGCCGCTCGAAGCCCGGCGACGAGACCTCGACCGAGTACTGGTCCAGATAGGGGCGCAGCACGTCGGTCACCCGCTCGCAGAGCGCGTGGTCGACACCCTGCAGGTGGTCGACGTACACGCAGAAGCGCTCCTTGCCGGTCAGCTCGAGCGCGAGCACCTGCACGCCGGGAAGCGCGCCTTCGACGAGGCGCGCGACGTCGCGCTGGAGCTGTCTCTCCCTGTCGAGCTGTGCCGTTGCCACCGCTTCACCCCCAAGCCTCGTCAGACTCCTAAAACGAAAAATGGGCGCGCCGCGCCCATCTCGAAAACCGCTCGAAGTGGTGCGTCGAGGGTAGCAGACCGCGCCTGGTACGCCACGCCCGTCCGCTCGGGGCGCCCGCCCGTGGACAACCCCTGAACGTGGTTCGGAACCACGTTCAGGGGGTTGCGCCGTCCTGGCCGGTTTCACGGGCCGGGGGTGTCGAGGACGATCGTCACCGGGCCGTCGTTGACGAGCTCGACCTGCATGCGCGCGCCGAACACGCCCGTCGCCACCTCGACGCCCAGCGAGCGGAGCGCGCCCGCGAACCGCTCGTAGAGCGGCTCGGCCCGCTCGGGCGGCGCTGCGCCGGCGAAGCTCGGCCGGTTGCCCTTGCGCGTATCGGCGAGCAGCGTGAACTGGCTCACGACCAGCGCCGCGCCGCCCGTGTCGAGCAGCGAGCGGTCGAACCTGCCGGCGTCGTCGGGGAAGATCCGCAGCCGCGCGACCTTCGCCGCGAGCCGATCGGCGTCCCCCTCGTCGTCCTCCGCGCCGACGCCGAGCAGGATGCAGAGCCCGGCGCCGATCTCCTCGCCCGGCGTCGCCGAGGCCCGTGCCACACGCTGAACAACCGCTCTCAAACCGCCGCTCTCACGGGCGCGTCGTCACTCGTCGAGGTCGAGGATGCGGGAGCTGTACTGCTCCGACGCGGGCTTCATCGAGCTGGCGAGCTTGTAGTGGCCGTTCGCCTCGGCCGCCCGTCCCTGCTGCTCGAGCGCGCGGCCGAGCGCGTAATGGGCGTAGTCGTCGGTGGGCGCCAGGTCCTCGACGATCGCCCGGAACTCGCGCTCGGCCTCGTGCCAGCGCGCCAGGCGGAAGTAGGCGATCCCGAGCGCTTCGCGGATCGACGCCTTCTGCGGCTCCAGGCGCTTCGCCCGCTCGAGCGGCACCGTGGCCTGCGCGGTCATGCCGCCGCGGAGCCGCTTCTGGCCCTCGCGGAACAGGTGATATGCGTCGGTCATCGCAGGTAGTCGAAGTTCTCGCGCACCAGGTCGGTGGGCGTCGTCAGATAACGGATGCGCCCCACCTGGATAGCAGACACGACCGCGCCTGCGGCCTCGGCGTTCCGGAAGACGTCCTGCAACTCGTACGGCGCCTTCCCGGGCAGCGGATCGAGGAATCGCGCAACCGGCTCGCCGAGCAGCCAGAGTGGAACCCGGAGCCCCTCGTGCACGGCGACCGCGCCGTCGCCCCGGGCCCCCTCGAGCACGAAGCGGGCGAGGTCGCCCTCGGCGTAGAGACAGTCGGCGGCGGTGACGAGGTAGGGCGGGGTCGCGCCCGCTCGCGCGGCGGCGTCGGCCGAGCCCATTCCGGGCGGCTGGCGCACGAAGCGGAGCTCGTAGGGCAGCGGCGAGGTCAGCCGCTCGACCTGCTCGGCGAGATGACCGGTGACGACGACGATCGGCCCGCAGCCGGCGGCGGCGAGGTCGTGCACCAGGCTGACGACGACCGGCTTCCCGTCGATCGGCAGGACGGGCTTCGGCCAGCGCTCCGTGATCGGCCGGAGCCGCATCCCGGCTCCGGCGGCCATCACGACCGCCTCTATGCGAGCAGCCTCTCGACCTCGTCCAGGATCGCCGCCGCGATCGCCGCCTTCGGAGCGCGCGGGACGGCCCGCTCGCCGTCCCGGGTCACGAGCACGACCTCGTTGTCGGCGGCCTCGAAGCCGATCCCGGCGCTGCCGACATCGTTGAAGACGACGAGGTCGGCGTTCTTCGTCTCCAGCATCGTCCGCTTTCGCGCCAGGCCCTCCGCCCCGTGCTCGGCGCCGAACACGACGAGCACCTGACCCTCGTGCTTCCGCTCGCCGAGCGCGCACGCCACGTCCTGCGTGGGAGCGAGCTCGACCGCCCACGGGCGCTCGTCCTTCGGGCGTTTTCCCGCCAGCGCCTCGGCGGGACGGTAGTCGGCGACCGCCGCGGCGAGCAGCGCGACGTCGACGTCCGGCAGCGCGAGGGCGGCGTCGAACATCGCCTCGGCGGTCGGCGTCGGGATCGTCTCGACCCCGAACGGGGCGTCGACCTGCAGGTTGGCCGCGAGCAGGATCACCTCGGCCCCCCGGCGGCGCGCTTCCTCCGCGAGCGCCGCCCCCATGCGGCCCGACGAGCGGTTGCCGACGAAGCGGACGCTGTCGATCGGCTCGCGCGTGCCGCCCGCGGTGATCAGCACCCGGCGGCCCGCGAGGCCGCCGGGGGCGAGCAGCTGCTCGATCCGCGCGAGGATCTCCGCCGGCTCGGCCAGCCGGCCGACGCCCCATTCGCCCTCGGCGAGCTCGCCCTCGTCCGGACCGACGAGCTCGACGCCGCGCGTGCGCAGCGCCTCGACGTTCGCCCGCGTCGCCGGGTGCAACCACATGCGGGGGTTCATCGCGGGCGCCAACAGCGCCGGTCCGCGGTGCGCGAGGGCGGCCTCGGTGAGGACGTTGTCGGCCGCTCCGTGCGCCAGCTTCGCGAGGGTGTTGGCCGTGCAGGGCGCGATCGCGAGCAGGTCCGCGCGGGCCAGGTGCGGGTACGGATCCTCGTTCGCGGGCCTGCGTGCGAGCGCCAGGAACGTCTCCTCGGCGACGAATCGCCGCGCGCCGGGCGTGACGAGCGGCATCACGTCGTGACCCGCCTTCACGAGCGCGCGGGTCAGCTCGCACGCCTTGTAGGCGGCGATGCTGCCTGTGACGCCGAGCAGAATCCGCGGCATGCGCGAATTGTGCAGGCTGGGCTACTTCTTGGGGTACTGGTAGACGATCTTGCCCTCGGCGATCTCCTCGAGGGCCATCGTCAGGTAGTTCTTCGAGCGCGACTCGATCAGCGGCGGCGCGAACTCGTCGAACGTCCCCTCGCCCAGCTGGTGGTGGTAGTTGTTGATCTGCCGCGCACGCTTGGCGGCGACGATCACCAGGGAGTACCTG
>JBOGZX010000554.1:0-3746 GCA_050697615.1 Gaiellaceae bacterium | reverse complement strand
CGCCTACGCAGGCGTGAAGCCGGGCCGCGTCTCCGGCGCTGTACCGGCAGGAGGCTCGTTTACAGTCGGCGTGGGATGCGGGTGTGGCTCTCCGACGGCGAGTTGCTCGACGATCTCGCCGCGCATTTGCGCGAGAGCGGCTTCCTCGTCGTGCGGATCGAATGGCAGGCCGTGCAAGCGCAGCCGCTCTACAGCGTCAGCGACCGCCGCGATCGTCGCGCGTTGAGCGAGCAGGTCGATCGCTGGGTGGAGTTGCATCCCGGCGCGCAGCCGACGGTGGAGTGAGCGCGCCGTCGAGCGCGTTCTCGATCGCACGCGCGATCTCGTCGATCTTCGCCGTGAGCAGCGCGATCCGTTCGAGCCTCTGCTGCTCGTTCCAGCCGGCGAGGTAGGGGACGCTCTCGCCGCCGGTGTCGAGTCCGGCGCCACCGCAGACGACGTAGGCGACGCTCTCGACGATCAGCTCCGCCTCGGCCCGGCTGTAGGACTTGTAGTCGACGCCGTGCGCGGGTGCGAGCTCGTGCACCAGCGTCGCGACCTTGCCGTTGGCCGGCAGGCTGCTCTCGACGACGATCCGCGCGTCGCGGGTCGAGCAGTAGCCGTCCGGGCCGTCGAGCGTCTGGTACTGGACGGCGAACCCGAGCGCTGCTCCGTGCTGTTCGAGCGGGGCCAGCAGGTGTGCGTGGCTGGCGCCGCTGACCGGCCGGCCGGGCGGATCGAGCGGGGCCGGCCCGACGCCGGGGAGCGGTTCTGTTTGCGCCACGTCGAAGACCGCCGCGAGCCGGAACCCGACGAGCTCCTCGTGGTTCGGGTTGTCGTCGTTGTCACCCTCGACGTGTTCGGTGTCGCGGCGTCGGTAGCGGACGGGCGCGAGAATGCGGATCGCCTTCTCGCCCTTGCGAACGCAGCGGCCGAGCTCGAGCCACCTGCGGAAGCCGGCGACGTGCGTGGCGTGCGGGCACTGGAGCGCGATCAGGAGCGTGTTGTTGAGGGAGTAGCGGTGGAAGCGCGAGCGGGTCCGCAGCCACTGCTGCCAGCCGTCGCTCGTGAGCAGCGCGTTCGTTGCCTGCTGGAGCTGTTCGAGCTGCTCGCGTCTGCGCGCGTCGCGCTCGGCGGGCGTCGAGCGTCGCTTGGTACGGGTGGTCATCTGGTCCTCCTTCTCGTGGGCCTGCGTGACGCGGCCGCAAAGCCCGGACGAGGCGGCGCGCACCGGCGGGGTTCCCCCTGGATTCCGAAGCCGGCGAGGCCGGTCGCGCGGGAGCGCGGGAATCGAGGGGTGCCGGCGCGCGGCGAGGAGCCGGGCACAATTTGCGGCTGCCACGCAGGGCCCGAACGAGAAGGATGAGCGAGGTTCAGCGCTTGGCGATCTGCTCGAGCGGTGTCGGTTCGCCGCCTTCGGTACGCCCTCGGGCCGGAGGCGGCGCGCGTGTTCTTCGCGCGGAGATGGACCACGCGCCTGCGGGTGGGGCTACGGTCGCGTTCGTGAGTGTGGCGATTCAACAGGCTGGCGCGCAGGCGTGGCCGCCGTTCGTCCTCGTCGCCGGTCTGCTGTTGATCGGAACCGTTGTCGAGGCCGACGGCTTGTTCGCTGCGATCGGCACGCGGATCGAACGGATTGGCGGCGGCCCGACCGTCCTGCTCGCGACGCTGCTCGGTCTGGACGCGATCGTCACGGCTGTGTTGAACCTCGACACGGCGGTCGTGTTCGTGACGCCGATCATGATCCACGCCGCCCGACAGCGTCGATGCGACGAGCGGCCGTTCTTGTATGGCGCGCTCTTCATGGCCAATGGCGCCTCGCTCCTGCTGCCCGGCTCGAACCTGACCAACCTGATCGTGCTCTCGCACGCGCGGCGCTCCGGCGCGGCGCTCGCACGAGCGATGCTGCTCCCCTGGGTCGTGGTCGTCGTCTTGACCTTCGCGTTCCTCGCGGTCGTCTACCGGTCGAAACACTCAGACGGAGGTCCCGAGCCGCTACCGCCGCTGGAGGTGGGCCTCGGGGCGGCCGTCACCGTCGCGGCGACGATCGCCATCCTCATCCTCCACAACGCCGCTCTGCCGGTGCTCGCGATCGGGATCGCCGCCGTTCTCGCACGGGGGCTCCGGCCACGGTTGCCCGTGCGCGTGCTCGCGGGATTGTTCCTGCTCGCGGTCGCGTTCGGTACCCTCGCGCGGCGCTGGCACGGCCCCGCATCCCTCCTTGCCCATGCCGGCGGTGTCCGGGCCGCCGCCGTCGGTGCGTTGTCGAGCATTGCGATCAACAATCTCCCGGCGGCGGCGTTGCTCTCGGCGCGGCGTCCGCCGCATCCGCTGCCGCTGTTGATCGGCCTGAACCTCGGCCCAAATCTCGCCTTCACCGGGTCGCTCTCGGCCTACCTCTGGTACCGCGCAGCCCAACGCGCCGGCGCACGACCCTCCCTCTTGCGCTCGTCGCTCCTCGGGCTCGCCCTGGTACCCCTGACGATCGCGGGCGCCCTCGCGGCTCTCGCGCTCAGCGACCCCGCCGCGTTCTGACGGCGCGCCGTCTCAACGCCTCCGCCCATCGCGGCCCGACGGGGACAGGGCGCGCCCGACCGGGAAGCGTTGCGACTCGGCCTGTTGCACGCCGAGGCTCACGGTTGGATAGGCGTGGACGGTCTGGGCGATGCGTCCGGCGAAGCAGCCCGTTCGGATCGCGAGTGCGCATTCGCCGATCAGCTCGCCCGCGTTCGGGCCGACGATCTCGGCGCCGACGAGCACGCCGCCTCCGAGTCTCCCGAGTAGCGGCCGGCGCGCGGAGACGAGCTTCACGAAGCCGGCGGTGCGTTCGTGGATGCGGGCGCGGTCGACGCAGGCCATCGGGAACCTCAGTACTTCGACGCTGCGGTGTTGCTTGCGCGCCTGCGTCTCGGTCAGGCCGACGTGCGCGATCTCGGGGTCGAGGAAGGTGACCCAGGGGATGACGCGCTCGTTTCTCTTCGCGCGCTTCCCGGCCGCGTTCTGGCCGGCGACCGTTCCCTCGTGCGCCGCGACGTGGGTGAACTGCAGCTCGCCGGTCACGTCGCCCGCGGCATAGACGTGCGGCAGGCTCGTGCGGCAGCGCTCGTCGACCGTCACGTAGCCGGTGTCGAGCGCGAGCTCGATGCCGAGCCCTTCGGTTGAACCGGTGCGGCCGGTGGCCACGAGCAGCTCGTCGCAGGGGAGCGCTTCGCCTCCCCGCAGCCGTACCACCGTCTCCGCGGCATGTCGTTCCACGCGCTCGACCTGCGCGCCGAGGCGGAGGTCGACGCCCTCGCCGCGGAGGACGTCCACGACGAGCTCGCCGGCTTCCCAGTCGTCGCAGAGCAACAGCCGCTCCTCGAGCTCCACCACGGCGACGGCGCTCCCAAGCCGGCGGAACGCTTGCGCGAGCTCGAGTCCGATCGGGCCGCCGCCGAGCACGACGAGCCGGGCCGGCAGCCGCGCGAGGTCGAACACCGTCTCATTCGTCAGGTACGGAACCGTGTCGAGTCCCGGGATCGGCGGGACGCTCGGGCGGCTGCCGGTCGCGATCACGAAGCGCCGGCCGCGGATGGTGCGGCCCGCCACTTCCACGGCGTGGTCGTCGACGAAGCGCGCGCCGCCGTGGACGACCTCGATACCCGCGCTTGTGAAGCGCTCGTCGCGCTCGTCCGCAGCGATCTGCTCGACGATCCGTGCTTTTCGGGCCATCACCGCCGCGAAGTCGAGCGCGGGCGGCCGCGCGAGGATCCCGGCTTCGTTCGCCC
>JBOGZX010000553.1:0-2301 GCA_050697615.1 Gaiellaceae bacterium | reverse complement strand
TGCTGGCCGCCTTGCTGGCCACCCTGGCCTTGCGCATTGGGATCGGCCGCCTGAATGGCCGCCGCAAGCTGCCCGACTTTATTCGCCAGGTCGCCCGCCTGTCCGGCCAACTGGCCCTGCGGCGTGCTCATCCCGTTCGCGTCTTTCGGATGCTCCGCGCCGTTGGCATCGAGCGCCTTCTTCAGCGTGTCAATCGCGCTGCCCAGATCGTGCCCGGCCTTGGCCTGGTTGTTCGCCGCCGAACCCGCATGGCTGTCCACCAGGTCCCCTTCGGACTGGTCCATTTCCGAACTCGCGCTGCCGGTGTACCCGCTGGCTTCATCGGCCGCCTTCGCCAACGCCGCCCACCTCGAGCCCCGCGCCGCGCAGCGAGCGCGCCGTCCCCTCGGTGGCGTGGAGCTGAAAGCCGAGACCCGCGAATGCCGCCGCGACCGGGATCGCGGTTGCCTTGTCCGAGTCGCGGACGGAGAGGAAGACGGCGCCCTCGCGGGGCAGCGGCCTGCCCGCAGCACGCTCCGCCTTCGCGAGCGCCGTCGGCAGATCGCTCGCGCTCGCCATCACCTCGCCGGTCGAGCGCATCTCGGGCCCCAGCACCGGGTCGGCTCCGGGGAAGCGCGCGAACGGCAGCACCGCCGCCTTCACGCTGACCTGGCGCGGCGGCCGCTCCGCCGGTAGCCCCAGCTCGCCGATCTTCGCGCCCGCGGCGAGCTTGCAGGCAGCCGCCACCAGGTTGACGCCGGTCGCCTTCGACGCGAACGGCACCGTCCGCGAGGCGCGCGGGTTGACCTCGAGCACGAACACCTCGTCGTCGGACACCGCAAGCTGCACGTTCAGCACGCCGATCACCCCGAGGGCGGGTCCGAGCCGCCTGACGATCGCGTTGATCTCCTCCGTCGCGCCCGGCGTGAGCGACTGTGCCGGCAGCACGCAGGCCGAGTCGCCGGAGTGGACGCCCGCCTCCTCCACGTGCTGCATGACCGCCGCCACGTAGGTGTCGGTCGCGTCGCAGAGCGCGTCGACGTCGATCTCGATCGCATTCGACAGGAAGCGGTCGACGAGCGTCGGCCCGTGCACCCCCTCGAACGCGGCCCGCACCTCGGAGGCGTCGTGACAGACGCGCATCGCGCGCCCGCCGAGGACGTACGAGGGCCGGACGAGCACCGGGTAGCCGATGCCGTCCGCGATCTCGACCGCCTCCTCCCCGCTCGCGGCGATCCCCCAGTCGGGGCAGCGGATGCCGAGCTCGGCCAGGAGCGTGCCGAAGCGCTCGCGATCCTCGGCGAGGTCGACGGCGTCGAACGGGGTGCCGAGGATGCGGAAGCCGGCCGCCTCGATCGCGCGGGCCAGCTTGAGCGGCGTCTGGCCGCCGAACTGGATCACGACCCCCTCCGGCTGCTCGCGCTCGCAGACGGCGAGCACCGACGCCGCATCGAGCGGCTCGAAGTACAGCCGGTTGCTCGTGTCGTAGTCGGTCGAGACGGTCTCGGGGTTGCAGTTGACCATCACGGCCTCGTAGCCCAGCGCCCGGAAGGTCTGGACCGCGTGGACGCAGCAGTAGTCGAACTCGACTCCCTGGCCGATCCTGTTCGGGCCCGAGCCGAGGATCACGACCCGTTTGCGGTCTCCGCGCGGCGGCGCCTCGTCCCGCTCGTCCCAGGTCGAGTAGTAGTAGTTGGAGGCGGCCTCGACCTCTCCCGCGCAGGAGTCGATGCGGCGGTAGACCGGCGGCTCCGCCTGCCGAGCCTCCTCGGACTCGACCGACTCGAGCTCCCGAGCAAACCACGGATGCAGGTTCTCGGGCTGCCAGTCGAGCGGCTTCTCGAGGCCGCGCGTCGCCTTCACGAACGCCTCGAGGAACGTCCGGCCGATCCCCATCGTCTCGCCGACCGACTTCATCTGCGTGCCCAGGGTGGTGTCCGCACCCGGGAACTTCTCGAACGCGAAGCGTGGGATCTTGCTGACGACGTAGTCGAGCGTCGGCTCGAAGCTCGCGGGGGTCGTGCCGGTGAGGTCGTTCGGGATCTCGTCGAGCGTGTAGCCGACGGCCAGCTTGGCCGCGACCTTCGCGATCGGATACCCGGTCGCCTTCGACGCGAGCGCGGACGAGCGCGAGACGCGCGGGTTCATCTCGATCACCCGGATGTCCCCGTTCATGCGGTCGCGAGCGAACTGGATGTTCGAGCCGCCCGTGTCGACGCCCACGGCCCGGATGACCGCGATCGCAGCATTGCGCAGCTCCTGGTAGGCCTCATCGGCCAGCGTCATCTGCGGCGCGACGGTCACCGAGTCGCCGGTGTGTAC
>JBOGZX010000552.1:0-5882 GCA_050697615.1 Gaiellaceae bacterium | reverse complement strand
GAACTGGTCACCGAGAAGGTCCGGTTGCGGAAGAGCGTCAACGGGAGGATCGGCTCGGCCGCCCGTCCCTCGACCAGGACGAAGAGGGGGACGAGGAGAATGCTGAGCACCATCAGCCCGATGATCTGCGCCGAGCCCCACGCCCACGTCGTGCCGCCGAGGCTGGTGAAGAGGATGATCGAGGTGAGCGCCCCGGCGAGGCTGAGCGCACCGAGGTAGTCCATCGCGTGCCGTTGCTTGACCGAGTGCGCATGGAACGCGACAGCGATCACCGAGAGCGCGATCGCGCCGACCGGCAGGTTGACGTAGAAGATCCAGCGCCACGAAAGGTTGTCGACGAAGAACCCGCCGAGCAGCGGGCCGATCACGGTGGAGACGCCGAAGACGCCGCCGAAGTACCCCTGGTACTTGCCCCGTTCGCGCGGCGGGATAATGTCGCCGACGACGGCGAGCGTCGTCACCATCAGGCCGCCGGCGCCGATTCCCTGGAGCGTGCGGAACGCGATCAGCTGCACCATGCTCTGCGAGATGCCGCAGAGCGCCGAGCCGATCAGGAAGACGACGATCGCGAACTGCAGCACCTTCTTCCGTCCGTAGAGGTCGCCGAACTTGCCGTAGAGCGGCCCCACGACGGTCGACGCGAGCAGGTATGCGGTCACGACCCAGGAAAGGTGCACAATGCCGCCGAGGTCACCGACGATCGTCGGCAGCGCTGTCGAGACGATCGTCTGGTCGAGCGACGCCAGCAGCAGCACCAGCATCAGCGCGAGGAAGATCGCGCGGATGCGCGGCTGCGGCGCGGGCGCGGCGGAGTCGGGGAGGGGAGCGGGAGAGGTCACGACCCGCGGCACGATAGCAACAGGACGCAACTATTGTCGCGTGCAACAATAGGTCCGGGCGTGACAGATTCCACGATCCGCATCCTCGACGAGCTCGGTCGGTTGATCCGGCACCTGACCCGGATCAGCGGCGGGCCGAGCGACCTTCTGCCGCTGACGGGAACCCAGCGGCTCGCGCTGTTCGAGCTGGCCGACGCGTCCGGGCCGCTTCGCCTGAGCGACCTTGCAGCGCGAATGGGGACGAGCGCGCCGACGGCGAGCCGCGCGGTCGACGTGCTCGTCGAGATGGGGCACGTCGAACGGCTGCCCGACCCCGACGACCGTCGCGCGCTGCAGATCGAGCTCACCGAAGCCGGGCGCGTCCGGGTGGCGAGGCGCAAGGAGCTCGTGCTCGCGGCGTTCCGCCCCGCCGCGTCGACGCTGGCGGCCGGAGACCGCGAGCAGCTCGCCGAGCTCCTCGCCCGGCTCGCCGGCGAGCTCGACCGACTCTGAGCTCGGATCCACCGGCCCGCGCGCCTGACACGCATGCGCGGCGTATGCCCGTAGCGGCGGCTCGCAGACATCAGGACGGGGGCGTCCGATGCGGAAGCGTCACCCGTCCCGGTGCTTGAGCGCCGACTCCTGGTCCTGCGCCTCGGCGAGCGTCAGCCTGCCGGAACAGACCCCGTCGTTGAGCTCGTTCTCGATCCGGTCGACCTCCGAGGCGCGCGGATAGGGCTCTGGCCACAGGTTGCGTGGGTCCGTCGGGTTTCCGCCCAGCTCCAGGCTGATCAGATGATCCTCCTGGTACGCCGACGGAGACCCGCGCAACCGGTACGAACGAAGCCCGCGCAGCTTGAGCGCGTTCGTATAGCTGACGGGCGGCCTGATCTCGCTCGTCCAGCCGCGGCGACAGACGGTCGAGCCGATCGTCGCCTGCGTGACCGCCGGGTTGAGCACCCCTGGCGTGAGCGTCCAGCTCGCGCGGACGACGGGGTGCGCAGCGCCCGCGCCGGAGCAGCGCGAAAGCATGCCCCCGGCCACCACCACGAGGACGGCCCCGGCCAGGGCCAGCAGGACGATCTCGACGAGCGATTCACGCATGGCCTCCACGGTACGGGTCCCCGGAGCGCAGGCAAGTGTCCGTTTCGAAGTCGGCGCTGAATCGTTGCGGAGTCGTTACGTTCCGCGGGCTGCCACGGCGTCGCCGGCCAGCGCCCAGACGACAACGGCGATCCAGGGGACGCCGATCACGTCGGTCTGAAGGCCGACGAGGAGCATTGCCAGAAACGCCGCGGCGAGCCACTGCACGCGCCGAGCGAGCCGCCAGAGGACGGCGATCGACCAGCCGATGAACAGCAGTCCGCCGGCGAGTCCCGTCTCGACGGCGAGCTCCGTGTACGTCGACTCGCCCGCCTCCGGGGCGACGTGCGTCCGCTCGGCGGTGACCCCGGCGTTTCCGAGCCCGAACCCCCATGGGTGGCGGAGGACGGTGCGCGTCCCCTGCCGCAGGCTCGCGAGATGCTCGCTCGTCGAGGCCTCGTTCGCGCTGGTCGCGTTGTTGCTCGCGCCCGGATGTGCGCGCGCGTTCTGCTCCTGCTCGTGCAACTCGGCGGGCGTGAAGTGGGCGCGCGGCGCGATGTCGCCGTATCCCTTCACGAAGCCGAAGCCGACGGCCGCGACGACGACGGCCAGCACCAGTGGAAACGCCCTCCGGCGGACCGCGGCGAGGGCGACCAGCGCGACGACCAGCGCGACCAGGCCCGCGCGCGTGTGCGTCCACAGCAGGGCTGCGAACAGGAGCAGCGCCAGCGGCGGAGCCCACCGCTTCCCCCGCAGCGGCACGAAGAGCAGCGCGACCACGAGCAGGTACGCGGTCGCGAGCGGCGACAGGAAGGTCGACGTCAGGCGCCGGAAGATGACGCCGCCGCCCTGGTTGTAGACGAAGTTCTCCGGCAGGCCCGACAGCCCGTGGTAGTCGAGCCCGAGCTGGTCGTGGAACCAGCCTGCCGAGTGCCGCCACCATGCCAGCGAGACGACGTACACGTCGATCAGCCCGAAGGCGGCGACGCCCGCCGCGGTGACGAGCACCGTGCGGCAGAGCCGGCCGCGCTCCCCGGCCGTCAGCCCGAGCCCGCGCCCGAGGAAGTACGCACCCACGGGCAGCAGGTCGTGGCGGGCGGCGAAGAGAACGCCCCTCGACGTCGCGCTCCCGCCGAGCCACGACTGCGGCAGCAGGCCGTAGACGACCACGAAGACGCCGAATCCAAGGGCGAGCCGGTCGGCCGCCGTCGACGGCAGCGGAAGCCGGCGCCGGTTCGCGACGAGGAGCGAGAGGGCCGCCACCAGCAGCACGTCCTTCCAGGCAGCCGCCGCATCGAGTACGGAGCCGCGCACGCCGGCCCGCCAGAGCTGCGACATGACCAGGTTGTGCAGCGCCAGCCCGACGATCAGCACGTGCAGCGCCCACACCGGCCGCCGCAGCGTCAGACCCCGCTCCTGCCCCGGCAACGCCGGCAACTCCGCCAGCTCGAGCTCCGTCGAGCCCAAGCTCATGTCCGCTCCAGCGCCGGCAGCCCACGGCACAGCTCCCGCTCCAGCGCCGGCAAAGCCGGCACCTCCGCTCCCCGTTCGCCTCCGTCGAGCCTACGGCACAGCTCCCGCTCCAGCGCCGGCAAAGCCGGCACCTCCGCTCCCCGTTCGCCTCCGTCGAGCCTACGGCTCATTGCGGACCGACCGCGATCAGCGTCATGCCGCTGTTGATTACCCGGACCCTGTAAGGAAAGAGCGCGGCCAGCTCCCGCGGGCCGAGCGGGTCGAGCACGTCATGGAAACCGCGGGAGCGCAACACCTGCTCGCGGAAACCCTCCGGCAGCCAGTGCGCGAACGGCACCAGGGTATGCACCTCGAGCGGGAAGAAACGGTTCGGCGTCGTCACGAAGACGCGGCCGCTGACCCGGCACAGCTCGTGCACGAACCGGCGCTGCCCATCCCGCCCGCCGGCGACGTGCTCCACCACCGCATTCGAGAAGCCGAGGTCGAACTCGCGGTCCGCGAAAGGCAGCTCGCGGCCGTCCGCCCGCACCGCCCGCACCTGCGGGAACGCGGCGGCGAAGCGCTCGAGCCCGGTGTGGCCGACGCCGGTGAGCCGCTCGGGCCACGGGTAGAGCGCCTCGAAGAAGTTGTCGGTCGAGCCGTCGCCGAACGGCGCGTCGGTGACGCCGACGTCGACGACGGTCGTCGCCGGCCCCGGGCGCAGCAGCTCCAGGAAGAGCTGCAGCTTCCGCTCGCGACTCCGCAGCGAGACCCGCGACGCGACCCTGCTTCGCATCGGAGGAGCGTACTAATCTCAAGCGGATGATCCGCGCCGCGCTCCGGCCGAAGGGACCGTACTCGCTGCTTCTCTCGACACGCCTCGCGGGGGACGCCACGCGGACCGTCACGGGTGGAACGGTCGACTCGACGATCCGCGTCGACGGCCGCCTCGAGCGCGTGCGGGCCGCGCAGCAGGCCGACGGCACCGTCGTCGTCTCCGCGGAGTCCGAGGGGGGCGTGGAGCACGTCCGCTTCGCACTCGGCCTGGACGACGACCATTCGGAGTTCCTGCGGCGGTTCGCCGACGACCCGCTGCTGGCCGAGACGGTGCGGCGCGTGCGCGGACTGCGCCCCGTGCGCACCGGCACCGTCGCGCAGTCGCTGCTGCGCGCGGTCGCGGGCCAGCTGATCCAGGCGAAGCGCGCACGGCAGATCGAGCGCACGATCGTTCGCAGGTGCACGCCGCAGCTGGGCGGTCTGCATGCCGCCCCCACCTGTGCGGAGCTGGGCGCGTTCTCACCGGCGGCGCTCGGCCGGCTCGGGCTCGGCGCCAGGCGCGCCTCCTCCCTCGTCCGGCTCTGCCGCACGCTCGAGCTCGAGGACCTGAGGGCGCACTCGACGCATGCGGTCGCGCGACGGCTCGAACGCGAGCGCGGGCTCGGCCCCTGGTCGGTCGGCGTGATCTGCCTCGAAGGGCTCGGCCGCTACGAACGCGGGCTCGCACGCGACCTCGGGCTCGTGAAGCTGGTCTCGGCCCTCCGCGGACGCTCCGTCGAGCCCGAGGAGACGGACGACCTTCTGGCCGGCTACGGAGAGTGGGCGGGCCTCGCGAGCGTCTACCTGCTGGCAGGGTTCCGTCTGGGTTTCGTACCCTTAGCGGGTGACAGTCGCGCTGCCTGAGCTCAGAGTCGTCGACGATCCCGCGACGACGGTGGGCGAGCTGCTCGCAGACCGGGCCAGGATGGGCGGCTCGATCGTGCTCACCGGCGGCTCTGTGGGCCGGGCGTACGAGCGCGCGGCGGAGCGCGCCCGCGACTGGGGACGCGTCAGCCTCTGGTGGGGCGACGAGCGCTGCGTGCCGCCGGACGACGAGCTCTCGAACTACCGGCTCGCGAAGGAGACGCTGCTCGACAGGATCGAGGTCGCGCCGCGCGCGGTGCACCGCATCCGCGGCGAGCTCGCCCCGGCCGACGCCGCCGCCGAGCTCGACGCCGAGCTCGAAGGGGTGGAGCTCGACCTGCTGCTGCTCGGGCTCGGGCCCGACGGCCACCTCGCGTCGCTCTTCCCGGGCTCACCGCAGCTGAAGGTCGAGGACCGCCGCGCCACCAGCGGCCCCGCCGGACTCGAGCCCTGGGTCGACCGCGTCACGATGACGCTGCCGACCATCCGCTCCGCGAGCCGGATCGTCTTCATCGTGAGCGGCGCCGGCAAGGCGGACGCCGTCGCGCGCGCCTTCGGCGGCGAGATCGACGAGGACGTGCCCGCGAGCCTGACGCGGCTCGCGCCGGTCCGCGTGGAGGTCTTCCTCGACGAGGCCGCAGCCTCCGGGATCAAGCAGGAATGAGACGGCCTGCGTCAACCCTGCGGCCGATGAGGGTGCCAGGCGTCGGCGGAGGGCGGCTCCGCCGCCCGGGAGCCGACGCCGGCGAGGGATGCGCATGAGCGTAGGCTCGACGGAGCTCAAAGGAGCGAAGGTGGCGGCTTTGCCGCCGCCGGAGCGGATATGAGCGTAGGCTCGACGGAGCTCAA
>JBOGZX010000551.1:0-10052 GCA_050697615.1 Gaiellaceae bacterium | reverse complement strand
AGACGCCGCTGACCGCGATCCGCGGCTACGCGGAGGGTCTCGCGGACGGCGCCTTCGACCCCGAGGAGGCGGCGCGCACGATCGGACTGGAGGCCGGGCGGCTCGAGCGGCTCGTCCGCGACCTGCTCGACCTGGCCCGGATGAACCGCAGCGAGTTCTCGGTGCGGCGTGAGCAGGTCGACCTGGCCGAGGTCGCGCGGGAGGCCGTCGCCCGGCACGAGTCGGCCGCGCGCGCCTTCGACGTGACGCTGGCGGCCGAGGGCGCCGAGACGTGGGTCGAGGCCGACCACGACCGGGTCCTTCAGGTTGCGTCGAACCTCGTCGAGAACGCGCTGCGCGAGACGCCGGCGGGCGGCTCGGTGACGGTCGCCGCGGCGCCGGGCCGCCTGAGCGTCTCCGACACCGGCCCGGGTATCCGGCCCGACGATCTGCAGCATGCGTTCGAGCGCTTCTACCTCTACGACAAGATCGGCAAGGACCGGCCGGTGGGCAGCGGCCTCGGGCTCGCAATCGTGCAGCAACTGGCGCGGACGATGGGCGGGGAGGTGCGGGTGGAGAGCCGGGAGGGAGCCGGCACGACCTTCGTCGTCTCGCTGCCGGCCCAGGCGCGGGCGGCCGCGCCTACGGCTGCAGGAGTGTGATCTCCCAGGCGTCGCCGCGTCGCGTGAAGAGGCGGCGCTCGTGCAGCCGGTCGTCGCGATGCCGCCAGAACTCGTACCTGTCGGGAATCAGCCGGTACCCGCCCCAGTGCGCGGGCCGCGGCGGCTCCGCGGGCTGCGCCGCGACCGCGTCCTCGAGCTCTTCCCGCGAGCCGATCGGCTCCGACTGGTGCGACGCGGCCGCGCTGCGACGCGAGGCCTCCGGGCGCGACGCCCAGTACGCATCCGACTCTTCGGGCTCGACGCGCTCGACATCGCCCTCGACCCGGACCTGGATTCCCGGGCGGTGGAAGAGGAGCGCGGCGCGGGGGCTCGCGGCCAGCTCCCGCCCCTTGCGCGACTCGTAGTTCGAGAAGAACACGAAGCCGTGCTCGTCCGCGCCCTTCAGCAGCACCATTCGCACCGACGCGCGTCCGTCGGCCGTCGCCGTCGCGAGCGCCATCTCGTCGCCCGACACCCAATCGCGGAAGAGCTCCAGTGGATCGACGGTCACGGTGCCTCCTCCGGCACCTCGCGCAGGTTCATGATCGGCGACGGGACGATGAAGATCAGGCCGGCGAGGGCGCCCACGGTGGCGACCCACATCGTCGGGCGCAGCCCGATCGTCGAGCCGAGGACGCCGCCGACGCTCGTGCCGAGCGGCCGCACGCCGTAGTTGACGACCATGAACGCGCCCGACACGCGCGAGCGGAGGGTCGCCGGAATCAGCCCCGCGCTGATCGTTCCCGCCATGATGTCCAGCAGCATCAGGCCGATGCCGGACGTGAACTCGGCCACGAACAGGCAGGTGAGGACGACCCAGCCCGGACCGCCCGCCGCGGGTACGAGGATCAGCGGCAGGGGGAAGAGCAGGCAGCCGACCACGAACGCCGGCCCGACGCCGATCCGCCGCGCCACGCGAGCCGTCACGAAGGAGCCGCCCAGCGTGCCGACGGACGCCGCTCCCAGCACGACGCCGAGCGTGGCCGGGCGGATTCCCAGGTGCCGCGTCGCGTAGAGCACGAACAGCGCGAAGAAGATGAAGTTGAAGAAGTTGAGCGTCGCGACGCCGAGCAGCTCGGCGCGGATGATCGGGTTGCCGCGGATCCACCTTGCTCCGGCTGTGAGGCCGCCGGCCTCGCGCGGCGCGGGCGGCGGCTCGTCGACCTGCATCCGGCCGAGGAAGATCGCCGACCAGAGGAACGAGACGGCGTCGACCCCGAGCGCGTACGGACCGCGGAGCAGCTGCACGAGCACGCCGCCCACGCTGCTGCCGGCGAGGAACGAGAAGGCTCGGCTGCCGTGTGTGAGCGAGTTCGCCTGGACGTACTGGTCGCGGGGCACGAGCATCTGGATCATCGCGCCGTACGCGACGAAGAAGAACACGCTCAGCGTGCCGCTTGCGAACGCGACGACGTAGAGCTGGGCCCAGGTCAGATGCCCGAGCGCGAAGGCCACAGGCAGCGACCCGATCAGGACCGCGCGCCCGACATCGGTGGCGAGCATCACCTTGCGCCGTCCGCCCCGCCGGTCGACCCACGCGCCCGCGTGCAGGGCGAAGATCAGGTTCGGCACGAGGTACGCCGTCGTCAGCGCGCCCATCTGCCCGGCCGACGCGTGCAGCGCGAGCACCGCGGTCAGCGGCAGCGCGATCGCCGAGATCTGGTCGCCCACGAGCGAGACCGACTGGCCCACGAAGAAGCGGCGGAAGCTCGCGTTCTCGCGGAGGAGGGGCGGCAGCACCGCGCAAGTCAAGCAGCCGTGACGGAGGTGTCAGACCCCTTCGGGGTCGGGCGCTCGGGTCGAGCGTTCGGCCTTCGGAGTGTCAGTCGACGGGAGCGGGGGCGCCGTCGAGCAGCGTGCCCACCTTGCGGGCCAGGTCGTCGGCGCTGAACGGCTTCTGCAGGAACGCGATCCCCGGCTCGAGCACCCCGTGGTGATCGATCGCCGAGTCGGTGTAGCCGGACGTGTAGAGGACCTGCGTGCCCGGCCGCAGCGACACCACCGCCTGGGCCACCTCGGGACCGCTCATGCCGGGCATGACGACGTCGGTCAGCGCGGGCGCGGCGGCCTTCTTGATCTCCTCGGCATGCCGCCCGAGGCGCTCGTCCTCGATGCCGTCGGCGAGGAACTCGCCGTAGCCGGAGATGGCCGTCAGCAAGTTGTTGAAGTCGTGGGCGATACCACCTGCGAGACGGCCCACGGCCCGGGCTACGGCGACCGGGCGCTGCTGACGGAGGCGCTCGACGCGGGCGTCCGCGGGTTCGTGCTGAAGGAGGCGCCGATGGACGACCTGCTGCGCGCGCTGCGCACGGCCGCAGAGGGCGGCACGTTTGTCGATCCGGTGCTCGCGGGAACGCTCGCGACCGCGTCGATCGGGGCGAAGCTGCCGCAGCTCACGCAGCGCGACCGTGCGGTGCTGCGTCTGCTCGCGGACGGGCTCTCGAACGAAGAGATCGGCAAGGAGCTCTTCATCTCGGCCGAGACGGTCCGCACGCACGTGCGGAAGGCGATGGGGAAGCTCGACGCCGACACCCGCACCCAGGCCGTGGCCCGCGCGCTGCGCGACAACCTGATCGCCTGACTCCGGGCCGGAACCCCTGGAACGTGGTTCCGAACCACGTTCCGGGGGTTCGCGAGCGTGGCGCAAACCCGCATGGCGTCTGGCGTTCGAACGTGGGACCGAATTGGGACGAAACACGCACGGGCACACATCGCGAACGTGGTTCGGAACCACGTTCGGGCGGTCGCTCCCGAGACACTGTGCGAGTTCAGTAGGCGTCCAGAACCGCGCTTCGGCGCGACTCGCGCTCGAGCACTCGGAAGAGCCCGAAGCCCGCTGCGGCATACGCGAGCGCGATGCCCGCCTCGGTTCCCACGAGCCCGGCGACGTCTCGGAGCGATGACCCGGCGGCGACGTCGCGCGCCGCGATGATGCCGTGCGTGAGCGGCAGGCAGCGGCCGATCGCGCTCATCCAGCCGGGCAGCACGTCGAGGGGGACGTTGACGCCGCAGAACAGCAGCATCAGGAAGTAGGCGAGGTTCGCCGCGAAGAAGAAGTCCTTCGCGCGCAGGCCGATCGACCCGAGCAGCATCCCGAAGGCCGTGCACGACGCGACGGTCACGATCACCACGGCCGCCAGCGCCGGCACGGAGGAGAGGCCCGGCCGGAAGCCGAGCAGCAGCGCGCCGGCGCCGAAGGTGAACGCCGAGACGAGGATGCCGTTCGCGAGTACGGGCACGCCGCGGCCGAGGAAAACGGCCGCCCGGTTCGCGGGCGACGCCAGCAGCGGGCCGAGCGTGCCGAACCAGCGCTCCTTCGCGACCGCCATCGTCATCCCGTATACCGACGACATCGCGCAGACCTGCACGGAGTTGCCGACGATGTAGAAGTCGCGGGACTCCGCCTGCGCGTACTGGCCGAGCTTCGTGAAGAAGATCAGCTGAAAGAGCGGCGAGCCGAGCATCGTCGGGACGTACATCGCCGGCCGAATCCAGTTGAAGAGGCCACGGTAGGCGATCAGCCCGCCGACCCAGAACGTGCTCCACCACCGTCTCACGTGAGTGAGAGCGTCGCCCGGGCGCGGGACAGGTGCTCGAACCAGCGGAAGGTGAACGCCGCGACGACGATCGATGCCGCTCCCAGCCCCACCACGGCTCCGAGCGGGTCCAAGACGTCGCCGCCGAGCGCCGCGTGCCGCAGCGCGAGGATGCCCCAGTAGGGCGGCAACAGCCAGGAGATGGGCCGCGTCCAGCCGGGCAGGAGCGAGGTCGAGAAGATCAGCCCTGACGCGATCCAGACCGGATACTCGAGCAGGTTGGAGAGCGCGTTCGCGTAGCGGTACAGCACGAACGTGGACGCGAGCACAAGCCCCATCAGGCCCAGCGAGACGACCGTCGCAGGCAGGGCAAGCGCGAACAGCCAGGGATGGGCGAGGTGCAGCGGCACCGCGAACACGAGCCGTCCCCACACAAGCGTCGCCGCCAGCGCGTACATGCCGGTGAACGCGTTCGCGAGCGAGAACGGCAGGTAGACGAGCGCAAGCGACGGCGGCGAGGCGACGCCGATCTCCAGGGTTCCCTGCCAGCGCTGCCACTGGATCATCCCTCCCGACCCGAAGAGCGTGGTCGACCAGACGCCCATCATCCCCGCGCCGAGCGCCGCGTAGAGCAGCGTCCCCGACCGCCCGCCGGAGCGGAACATGTAGAAGGCGACCGTCGCGAAGATGATCGGCTGGAACACCGAGGTCAGCAGGAAGAAGGTCGACGTCCCGAGCATCTTCAGGTTCGTCCGGAACCCGCTGACGATGATCCTGAATGTGCTCATACCCGCTCCAGCGTCGCGAGGCGGCGGCTCTGCAGCTCGAAGAAGCGGATCAGGCCGAGGCCCGCGACGAAGTAGACGACGCCGATCGCGACCTCGCGCTCGAGCAGGCCGCCGACCTGCGCGAGCGGTGCGCCGCCGGCGACGGCCCGCGCCGCCTCGATCGCGTGCGTCAGCGGCAGGCCGCGCCCGATCGTCGCCATCCAGTCCGGCAGGACGGACAGCGGCACGTTCGCGCCGCAGAAGATCAGCAGCAGCCCCACGAGCACGTTCGAGAGCACGGCCGTCTCGCGCACACGCAGCCCGAGCCCGGCGTTGATCAGGCCGAGGCCGGTGCACGAGAAGGTGGCGACGCCGATCACGGGGACCAGTCGTACCCACGCCGAGCCGGGCAGGGTCACGCCGAGCAGCAGTCCGCCCGCGAAGAGCGAGAAGCACGCGACGAACGCGCCGTTCAGGATCACGGGGACGGCACGCCCGAGGAAGAGCGGCAGGCGTCCCGCCGGCGAGATCAGGATCGGTCCGAGCGTCTGGTAGAAGCGCTCGTCGGCGATCGTCTGCGTCATCGCGAAGAGACACGGGACGGACGCGTACTGGATCGCGTTCCCGACGACGTAGAACTCGTCCGAGCGCGCTCCGGCCGCTCGCCCGACGTACGCGAACAGCAGGATCTGGAAGATCGGCGTCAGGATCAGCGCCGGAATGAAGATCCACAGGCTGAGAAAGCCGAAGAGCGCCCGGTAGCTGATCAGCCCGCCGACGAAGAAGACGCGGAGAGCTTTCACGTCAGATCTTGCCCTCAGTGCCTTCATGTCAGCGACAGCGATGCGCGCCTGCGCGCAGAGTCGAGCACCGTCGACAGCACCGCCACGCCGGCGGCGACGTAGACGGCGGCGAGGCCGAAGCACATCAGGACGTCGAGCAGCGCGTCGCCGCCGAAGGCGCCCGCGTGGATCGCGCGCATGCCCCACGTCGGGCCGAGCACCCACGACACCGGCCGCACCCAGCCCGGCAGCAGCGAGATCGGCACGAGGAAGCCGCAGATCAGCCAGATCGGGTACTCGGTCAGCGCACCGATCGCCCAGGCCCGGCGCGAGCGCACGAACGCGACGGCCATCAGGAACCCGAGCGACCCGATCGTGACGACGATGCCGACGATCCCGAGCGCGAACGGCAGCGGCTGCGCCACGGGCACGTGGATCCCGAAGGCGAGGCGGGCCCAGATGAGCGTCGCGACGATGCAGTAGAGCCCGATCGTCGACGTGGCCAGCGCAACGGGGAGCAGGACGAGCGCGAGGTTGGTGGGCGAGGCGACCAGCAGCTCGAGCGTCCCGAGCCGCCGCTCGCGCTGCAGCGCGGACGACGCCGACACGCTCGTCGCCGTCCACACGCCCATCACCGCCGCACCGAGCGCGACCGGGCCAAGCGCCTCCGAGCCGCGGCCCGAGCGGAACATGAAGAACGCGACGGTCGCGAAGAAGAGCGGCCAGAGGATCGCGAGCAGCCCGTCGAACGCAGACTGCGAGAGCATCCGGAAGTGGAACAGCCAGCCGAGCGCGAGCAGGCGCAGCGTGCGCATCGGCAGGGCTCAGGCGTCGCTGCCGACGAGGGCGACGTATGCGTCCTCGAGCGTCGGCTCGCGCGAGGAGACGCGCCCGACCTCGATCCCGTCGAGCTCCGCGAGGAGCGGCGCCGTCAGCTCGCGCTCCCCCGTCGTCTGCACGACGAGCAGCTGCTTCTGGTCGCGTTCCTCGACGGCGACCGCGGTGACGCCGTCGAGCGCGCGCAAGCGCTCGATGATCGGCTCGCCGACCCCGAACGCCTCGATCTCGGTCACGCGGCCCTCGGCCACCCCCGCCTTGAGCGCCTCCGGCGTGCCCTCGCCGACGATCTCGCCCTTTGCGATCACCGCGATCCGGTCGCAGAGCGCGTCCGCCTCGAACATGTAGTGCGTCGTCAACAGCACCGTCTTGCCGGCGCCGATCAGCGCCGAGATCATCGTCCGCAGCTCCCGTGCACCCACCGGGTCGACGCCGATCGTCGGCTCGTCGAGGAACACCACCTCGGGGTCGTGCAGGATGCCACGCGCGATGTGCAACCGCTGGCGCATGCCGCGCGAGTAGCCCTCGACCCGCTCCGACTCGCGCCCCTTCAGGCCGACGAGCTCGAGCACCTCGGCGATCCGCCGCCGCTGCTCGGCGCCCGAGACGCCGTAGAGCTCGGCGAAGTAGCGCAGGTTGTCGAGTGCGGACAGCCGTTCGTAGAGGCCGCGGTCGCCGCCGAAGACGTAGCCGATCCGCTTGCGCACCTCGCGCGCGTCCTCGACGACATCGTGACCGAGCACCCGCGCCTGGCCGCTCGTCGGCAGCAGCAGCGTGATCAGCATCTTGATCGTCGTCGTCTTGCCGGCGCCGTTCGGCCCGAGCAGCCCGAACAGCTCCCCCTGCTCGACCGCGAACGAGATGCCCCGCACCGCCTCCACCTCGAGCGGCTTCCGCCGGATCACGCCGGTCGTCGTCTTGTAGGTCCTGCGCAGGTCGATCGCCTCGATCACGGGCACGCGCGCGAGCCTAGATGATCGGGTTGTCGTTGCCCGTTGCCGCCGCCCGGCGCGCGCCGTACGTTTACCGGTCGGTGGCCGAGTCCGACGCATCCAGCTGGCCGGCCGGCGGGCGGCCGAGCCTCCCGATCCCCGGGCTCGTCCGGGTACTCGGCGTCGGTCTCGGGCTGCACTTCAAGATGCTGAGCCGGTCGCCGTTCGACCTCTTCGTCGTCGTCGCCTCGCCCCTGATCTTCGCGACGCTCGCCTATTTCCTCTTCAACGGCGGAGGCGGGTCGAACCTGCTCGTCGCCGCGCTCGCGTCCGGCGTGATGGGGATCTGGTCGTCGACGACGGCGTCGGGTGCCGGTGCGCTGCAGACGCAGAGACGGCTCGGCGTGCTCGAGCTCCTCGTCGGAACTCCGACGCCGTTCTGGGCGGTCGTGCTGCCCATCACCGTCGCGATCTCGGCGATCGGGATCTACTCGCTGGCGGTCGGGCTGGTCTACGTGCGGCTCATCTTCGGCGTCGCGATCACGATCCAGCAGTGGGTCGCGTTTCTCGTCGCCGTGCCGGCGACGATCGCATCGATCGGGAGCCTCGGCTTCCTGTTTGCCTCCGCCCTCGTCCGCTACCGCGCCGCCTTCCAGATCGGGAACATCTTCGAATGGCCGGTCTGGATGATCTGCGGCCTCCTGATCCCGGTCTCGGTGCTGCCCGGCTGGCTGCAGCCGGTCTCCTGGCTGTTCGCTCCGACGTGGGGGATGGCCGCGCTGCGCGGAGCGACGCTCGGCAGCGGCTCGCCGTGGGCGGACGTCGGGATGTGCGCCGTCCTCGCCGCCGCGTATCTCCTTGCGGGTGTCGCATTCCTCCACTTCTTCCTGCGCTCGGCCAGGGCGCGGGCGACTCTCGCCCTGTCATGACGAACCTCCGGGTGCTGACGATCGGCGGCCTGATCAGCTATCGCGCGCTGTTCGGCTGGCTCAATCCGCTCTCGTACACGGTCACGATCCTCGTCCCGTCGATCACGAAGCTCGCCTTCTTCGTCTTCCTCGGCCGGGCCGCGCACGTCGCCGACGACTCCTACTACGTCGCCGGGAACGCGCTCGTCGCCGCGGCATCGCCGAGCCTCTTCGGCATGGCGCAGACGGTCGCCGGCGAGCGGTACACCCACACCCTCGCGCTGCTCGTCGTCTCCCCGGCGAACCGGGTTGCGCTCTTCCTCGGCCGCTCCCTGCCGGCGACCGCGAACGGGATCGTCGTCTCGGTCTGGACCTTCCTGATCGCGTCGATCATCTTCGGAGTCGCCGTTCCGGCCTCGGCGATCGCTCCGCTTGCGCTGACGATCGCGATCAGCGCGTTCTCGTGCGTCGGGCTCGGGCTCTTCAACGCGTCGCTCGGGCTCCGCTGGCGCGAGACGGGCGTGCTCGGCAACGTGTTCCTCTACCTCCTCCTGCTCTTCGCCGGCATCAACATCCCGCTCGACCGGCTGCCGGGCTGGATGTCGACGCTCGCGCAGGGCCTCCCGCTCACGCACGGCGCGGCTGCCGCCCGCGCGCTCGTCGACGGGGCCTCGTTCGGCCGGGTCGCCGGCCTGATCGCCGCCGAGGCGCTCGTCGGCGCCGCCTACACCGCGGTCGGGCTGACGACGATCTCCCTGTTCGAGCACGAGGCCCGCCGGGGGGCGACGCTCGAGGTCGCCTGACCCTCTCGTCGAGCTGCCGGCCGACCGACGTCCGCCCGCGAAGCTCGCCGAACCCCGCTGGTAAAATCCGTGCGCCTGGCGGCGTAGCTCAGCTGGTTAGAGCGTCGGACTCATAACCCGAAGGTCGGTGGTTCGAGCCCACCCGCCGCTACCTGATCCGCTCGACGCTTCGCATCGACGGTCTCGCATCCCGGAGGTCGGTGGTTCGAGCCCACCCGCCGCTACGTACTCGGGGCCGAGTGTCTGACGCCCCAGGCGTCTGACACCCACTTCGCGGCGATGCGCCGGTTTTCGCGGGTCCCGCTACACTTCCGCGGCCCCGAGGCGGTGCGTCAGCGTGCGCGCCGTTCGATGCCCCAGGGTCGGCCCACTTCTTTCGGAGAGACATGGCAAAGTCCGGAGTCAGAGTTGCGATCACGCTCGCCTGCACCGAGTGCAAGCGGCGGAACTACCAGACGCTCAAGTCCAAGCGGAACACGCCGGACCGCGTCGAGTTCAGCAAGTACTGCCGCTGGTGCGGCGGCCACACGCCGCACCGGGAGACGCGGTAGCGACGGTGTCCGAGATGCGCTCAGAGCGCCGCCCGGCGCGCCCTCAGCCGGTGCAGCCGGTGGAGCAGCGCCGCCGCCGCTCGAACTTCATCGCCGAGTCCTACGCCGAGCTGAAGAAGGTCGAGTGGCCCGGTCAGGCGCAGGTCATCCAGGGCACGGTCGTCGTGCTCATCGCCTGCCTCGTGGTCGGCGTCTACCTCTACGTCAACGACATCGTCTGGAAGCACGTCGTTTCCAGGGTGTTCCTGGGCCAATAGGAGTCAACCGAATGTTTCGCTGGTACGTCGTCAACACC
>JBOGZX010000550.1:0-12458 GCA_050697615.1 Gaiellaceae bacterium | reverse complement strand
GCCGAGCATCGCGGCGGCGCCTGCCGCGATCCCGCAAACGTGCGAGACGAGCAGCACGCCGAGAAACGCGGGCACGAAGCCCTTGAGCACGTCGAGGACGACGACCGGCAGCCCGAGCGAGCGTCCGTACGTCCGCCAGACGTTCGTCGCGCCGATGTTCCCCGAGCCGACCTTCCGGATGTCCTCGTGCTCGAGCAGGCGCACGAGCCAGTACCCCCACGGGCAGGAGCCGAGGAGATAGCCCAGCACGACCAGCCCGGCGAATGCCATGCGCGCCTCAGCGTAGCCGGAGAATCCGCGATGCAGCTACGGCCGAATGCCGTACTTCTGGGTCCAGTCGTTCACGACGTCGTAGTCGAGGTTGTTGAAGAACGCCTCGATGTACGACCCGCGATCGGTGCCGAAGTCCACGAAGTACGCATGCTCGTAGACGTCGAGCGCCACGAGCGGCGTCGCGTTCCAGACCGGAAACGTGTTCTGCGCGTCCCCGAGATAGTTGAACAGACGGCCCTCGTCCCAGTCGTACGCCGTCCACGCCCAGCCGCGGGCCGCCATGGCCGTCGCGCGCAGATCGGCCCGCCACGCCTCGACCGAGCCGAAGTCGCGCCGGGCGACGTCGGCGAAGACGCCGGCGGGCTCTCCGCCGGTTCCGCCCAGGTGCTCGAAGTAGATCTCGTGGTTCTTGATGCCGCCGATCGCGAACGTCAGGCCGAGCTTCAGCGACCGGAGCTCGGAGAAGGTCTGGTTGGCGCTCGACAGGTCGACGCCGGCAAGCAGGCCGAGGATCTCGTTCCGCTTGTTCACGTAGCCCTGGTACAGCGTGTAGTGGGCCTCGATCGTCTCGCGTGAGATCCCGTCGAGCTCCAGTACCGCGGGCTTGAGCTCGCGGGGCGTGATCTCATCGTGGTTATAGGCAAGCGCCATGAAGTCTCCTCAAAGCTCGGGTGCGGCGCGGAGCATATCTTTGTGGAACCGACGGCAACCGATAGGAGACGCACATGTCCCATGAGCTTCCACCGCTCCCGTACGACTTCGACGCGCTCGAGCCGACGATCGACGGCCAGACGATGCGCATCCATCACGGCAAGCACCACCAGGCCTACGTCGACAACCTGAACAAGGCCGTCGACGGAACGGATCTCGCCGACATGCCCGTCGAGGAGCTCGTCCAGAACCTCGACCGGCTGCCGGAGGACCGGCGGACCGCCGCGCGCAACAACGGAGGCGGGCACGCGAACCACTCGCTGTTCTGGCGGATCATGAAGCCGGGCGGCGGCGGCGAGCCGTCGGGCGCGCTGGCCGACGCGATCGGGCAGAGCTTCGGCGATCCCGACCAGCTCAAGGCGCAGATCAACGACGCCGGCGCGAAGCGCTTCGGCTCGGGCTGGTCGTGGCTCGTGCTCGACGGCAAGGAGCTCGCGGTGACCTCGACGCCGAACCAGGACAACCCGCTGATGGAGGGCAAGACCCCCCTGCTCGGAATCGACGTCTGGGAGCACGCCTACTACCTCAAGTACCAGAACCGCCGGCCTGACTACCTGGCCGCATGGTGGGACGTCGTCGACTGGGACGAGGTCGGGCGGCACTACGACGAGGCGCGCGGGGGCTGACGCTCAGCTCACCTCTGCCGCCAGGGGACGGTCGGGCCGATCACGCCGAGGTAGCCGGCGCCGGCCTGGTTGACCGACATCGTCAGCCGCAGCCGGCTGAGGCCCTTCGGCATCGCGTAGGAGACACGCGCCGACGAGCTCGCGCTCAGGAGCACCTTCCTGAGCGTGACCCACTGCCCGGTCGCCGGGTTGAGGCGCTGGAACTGCACGGCGCGGCCCGCCATCGAGCGCCCCGCCCATGCGTGCAGGATCCAGTCGCCGTTCTTCCCGAGCGTCAGCTTCGGCGCCACCTGGATCGTCGTCGGTGTGGCATACGCGCCGTTCCAGACGACCTGGTAGCTCGTCAGGATCCGGGGACCGACGATGAAGCTGTAGGTCCCGCCCGCGGCGGTGAGCAGGGTCGCCCGCTCGATCGGGTTCGGCTGGGGATACGGCTGGTAGTAGATCGTCACCCGCTCCCCCGCCCTGTGGTTCGAGACGACGCCGCTGAGGGTCGCCTTCGTCCCGAAGCTGACGATCGGCGCCGAGGCGGCGAGCGTCACCGTGGGCGGCAGGCCCTTCACGATCACCGTGCCGGTGAGCCTCGGATGCAGCTCGTCCTTGTAGCGATAGGTGCCGGCCGCGCGAAACGTGAACGAGAAGGTCTGCCTCGGGCGGAGGATCGGCGACACGAACTGCCCTCTCGTCGCGAGCACCTGGTGGCGCGCGTTGTCGCGATTGACCCACCGGACGGTGTCGCCGGCGGTCACGGTCACGGACTTCGGCGAGAACGTCGAGCCGTAGATCCTGACGCTCTTGACGGCGGCGCCGGCCGGTCCGGCCGCGGCGAGCGTCGCGAGCGCCGCGAGAACGATGATCAGCTTGCGCATCTTCAGTCCCCCCTGTCGAGAACGGTGGAGCTCATTCTCCGGGGTCCACGAGGCTTCCGACAGGCTCGCGCCGTCTGTTTTACTCCGCCCGAGCATGTTCTTACAGATGCCGAACAAGCCGCGGCGGTCGCGGGCCGAACGCCCGAAAACCGGTGGAGGCCATGCGCCGTAGTACCTGTTTGTGGCGTATGCGGTGCCACTCCGTGCGATGGAGCTCGTGACGACAGACGGCGAGTTGATCCAGCGCGCCGCCGGCGGCGACCGCCTGGCGTTCGAGGATCTCTACCGCCGCTACGCCCGCCCGGTCTTCGGGCTCGCGCTGCGACGTCTCGGCGACCGCGGGCGCGCCGAGGACGCGGTGCAGGAGACATTCGCGTCGGTGTGGCGCTCGGCGAGCACGTACCGGCCCGAGCGAGGCCCCGGTGCGCCGTGGCTGTACGCGGTCGCCCGAAACGCGATCGTCGATCGCGCGCGGGCGCGCAACGAGACGCCCGCCGACATTCCGGACGAGCCCTCCGGGGAGGCCGGGCCGGCCGATCGCGCCGAGCAGGGCTGGGTGGCGTGGCGGGTGCACCGGGCGCTCGAGGAGCTGCCGGAGCGTGAGCGAGAGGTGATCGCCCTCGCATACTGGAGCGGCCTGTCGCAGAGCGAGGTCGCGGAGTTTCTGGGCATCCCGCTGGGTACGGTGAAGACGCGCACGCGCGCGGCGCTCACCCGCCTGTCGGAGATCCTGGAAGACGAGATCGAAGGAGGTGTGGAATGACCGACTTCGACGAGATCGTCGATCGCAAGGGTCTCACGCCCGACGAGGAAGCTCGGCTCCGCCGCGTGCACCGGCTGCTCGTGCAGGCGGGGCCGCCCGCCGACCTGCCGCCTGCGCTCGAGCGCCTGCCCGTGCGCCCGACGGCGGAGGTGATCGAGTTCCCACTGCTGCCGAAGCGTCGCTGGGCGGCGGGCGCGGTCCTTGCGGCGGCGCTGGCGGCGATCGCGTTCGGCGGCGGCTACCTCTTCGGACATTCGAAGACGCAGCCGGCGACGCTCGCGACGAAGCGGGTCGTGGCGATGCACGGCAACGACGGGGCGCTCGCGCTGCTCAAGGTCGCGGCACGCGACTCGGTGGGCAACTGGCCGATGGAGATCGAGGTGACGGACCTGCCGAAACAGGCGCAGCGAAGCTCCTACTACGAGCTGTGGCTCACGAAGGGGCACCGGCCGACGGAGCCGTGCGGCACCTTCCGGGTGAACGGGAAGACGACCACCGTGCGGTTCACCGTTCCCTACAGCCTGGACGGGGTCGACGGCTGGGTGGTGACGAACCAGCGGCACGGGGACTCGCAGCCGGGCCCGGTCGTGCTCCGCACGTAGAACGCCGCGGTCAGAGATCGAGGCGCGAGTCCTCGAGATCGATGTCGCGCTGCACGCGCTGCATCACCTCCTCGGTGATCACGCCCTCGTTGCGAAGCGCCACCACGGCGCTCCGCTCGGCGTCGAGCAGCTCCCGGCGAAGCCGCTGGAACGCAGCCGAGCGCTCCTCGACACCTTCGCCGCCGACCCCGTCGTAGCGGGCGCGGAACCGGTCGGCGCGGAACCGATACTGCCCGCGGATCCGCTCGGCCGTGTCCTCGCGCACCCAGTCCTCCGCCACGAGCTCCTCGAGGCGCGCGACCGCCGCCTCCGCCGCCCTGATGCGCGCCTTCGCGTCCTCGCGCTCCGCGCCGCCGTCGTCCGGCACGTGGAGGACCCGAATCAGGAGCGGCAGCGTCAGCCCCTGTCCGACGAGCGTGACGAAGATGACCACGAACGTCGCGAACACGATCAGGTCGCGGTGCGGCAGGTTGGACGGCAGCGCGAGCGCCGCGGCGAGGGAGACGCCGCCTCGGATCCCGGCCCACGCGAGCACGGCCGGGTACTGCCACGGCGGGTAGGGATCGTGCTCGCGCACGCGCCTGATCGCGAGCCGGGGAACATACGTGAAGATCGGCACCCACACGAGCCGGATCGCGACCACGGCACCGGCCACCGCCAGCGCCTGCCCGATCAGCGACCCGGTGACGCTCAGCCGGTCGAGGATCGCGTGCAGCTGCAGGCCGATCAGCGCGAACAGCAGCGCGTTCACGAGGAAGACGAGCAGCTCCCAGAACGCGTTGCCCGAAAGCCTGGTCTGCACGTTCGTCAACTGGGGCGTGTACCAGCCCCCATGTAGACGCCGATCGTGACGGCGGCGAGCACGCCCGACACGCCCACGGCTGCGGCCGGCAGGTATGCGAGGTAGCCGGAGAGGAGCGCGATCGCCACCTCGGTCGGCGCGTCGTCGACCCGGCGGCGCACCTGGCGCACGATCCACGCCACCGCGAGCCCGATCGCGATCCCTCCGATCACGTTCACGACGAGCCGCCAGGACGCATCCCAGAAGGAGAACGTGCCCGCGACGGCCGCGACGACCGCCGTCTTGTAGAGGACGAGCGCGGTGCCGTCGTTGACGAGGCTCTCGCCCTCGATCACGGAGACGATGCGGCGCGGCAGGCCGAGCCTGCGCGCCACCTCCGTCGCCGCGAGCGCGTCCGTCGGCGAGACGATCGCGCCGAGCGTGAACGCGCTTCCCCACGACAGACCCGGGACGACCTCGTGCGCAACGAGGCCGACGCCGCACATGGTGGCGCCCACGAGCGCGACCGCGAGCAGCGTGATCGGCCGCAGGTTCGCGCGCAGGTCGCGCAGGCCTGTGAAGAACGCGGCGGAGTAGAGCAACGGGGGCAGGATCGCCACCAGCACGAGATCCGGTGGCAGCTGGACGTGCGACAACCCCGGCACGAAGCCGAGCAGCAGCCCGCCGCAGACGAGCAGCACCGGCACGGGCAACCGCACCAGCGCGGCGACGACCAGCGCACCGCCGAGGGCTGCGAACAGCGCGAGCAGTTGCAGGTCGTCGTGCGCCGTGAAGTGCACGGCTCGGACAGTAGTGGTCTCGTACTGCGTGGACGGTGCCGGGGCGCGGCGCCGTCCACGCAGTCAGGGATTAGGCGGCGTCGGCGAGGTCTTCGTTCTGCGCGAGCTTGCGCAGTGCCTCGGTCTCGATCTGACGCACACGCTCGCGCGTCATCCCGAGCTGCTTGCCGATCGCCTCGAGCGAGGCCGGACCGTCGCCGACGAGCCCGAAGCGAAGCTCGATCACGTCGCGCTCGCGGTCGGGTAGGTTCGCGACCGCCTGGCGGACGGCGAGGTCACGGAGCGAGGCGGAGGCCTCCTCCTCGGTCGACGGGCCGGAGCCGGCGATCAGGTCGCCGAACGACGCGTCGCCGTCGTCGCCCACGGGCATGTCGGTCGACGCGACCGCGCGGGCGGCCGCCATCACCTCGTGCACGTGGTTGAGCGGCAGCTTCGAGTGCGCCGCGAGCTCCTCGGGCGTCGGCTCGCGCTCGAGCGTCGCGACCAGCTCGCGCCGGGCGCGGGCGACCTTCTGCTCGCGCTCGACAACGTGCACCGGGATGCGGATCGTGCGGGCCTTGTTGGCGACCCCACGCTGCACCGCCTGGCGGATCCACCAGGTCGCGTAGGTCGAGAACTTGAAGCCCTTCCGCCAGTCGAACTTCTCGGCGGCGCGGATCAGGCCGAGCACGCCCTCCTGCACCAGGTCGCCGAGGGTGATCCCCTGCGTCTGGTAGCGCTTCGCGATCGAGACGACGAGGCGCAGGTTGCAGTTGATCATCCGCTCCTTGGCGAGCGCGTCGCCCTTCTCGATCCGCTTCGCGAGCTCGACCTCCTCGGCGGCGGTGAGCAGCGGGTAGCGGCCCGCTTCGTTGAGGAACATCTGGAACGAGTCGGTGGTGTAGAGGCCGGTGCCGATCGAGAGGTCGAGCTCCGGCTCTTCCTCCTGCTCCGGGGCGGCGCCGTGCGCGTCGAGCTCGTGGGCGAGGGTCTCCGCATCCGCCTCGTCGAGGTCGTGCGACAGGACGGCGTCGGCGACGTCGGCAGGGGTGATCGCCCCGTGCTCGCCGCGCAGGTGGAGTAGCCCCTCGAGGGCTTCGGCGACAGCCGTGGTCATGCTGATCTGGGTCAACGAACTCCTTCTGTCTCGAGGAAAGGACGGGCGCGCGGTTCTGCGCATCTGCCGTCACAAGACGAAAACGTCCTGGAACGCGCCGTTATTCCTCCTCGCTTTTCCGTCTGGGTCAAGAGAACTTAGTGGCAGTCTGTTACAAAGGTGTTAGGACTGACGTTGGGGTGCCGTTAAGTTGCGGTGCCGTTCAGAGGTCCTACGGGGAAAGCTACGGCGCGGTTCGGTCGTTCGCGACGAACGCGGCGTGCGTGACCGGCATCAGCCGCTGCAGGAACGTCTCGGCCGCCCTCGCGAACTCGCGGATCTCGAACTGGGCGAACTCCGAGTTGCGGAGGCCGCAGAAGTGCATCAGCGAGCGCGGATTGCAGCTCCAGTAGTACGTCGTGTACATGTTGAGCGGCAGGATCGACCGGGCCACCTCCTTCGCGATCCCCCGCTCGAGCATGCGCTCGTAGGCGGCGAACGCCTCGAGCGACTGCCGCTCGATCTCCTCCCTGGCCGCCTGCCTGGTCTCGGGGTCGACCGGCTCGAACGTGTAGGCGCCCGGCTTCCCGAGCTGGGTGCGGACGTTGTCCGGGACGTAGAACTCGGCCCGCATCTTCGAGTAGCGGCCCGACCACTCGTTGTACGAGTGCCCGGCGCGGTGACGGTGGTGCTCGCGGACGACGAAGATCGGCGCCTTCACGATGAACCGGAAGTACCCGTGCTCGAAGGGCGACCCGTGCCGGTCCCGCATCAGAAAGCGGATCAGCCCCTCGTCGCGCTCGGTCAGCTCCTGCGAGGCCTGGTTGAACGAGACGCGGGCGCCGTTCGCCACGGCGAGATCGGACGCGAACGCGCCGTCGAGCGCCAGGAAGCCCTTGTCGAGGACCTCGATCACCTCGTCGCCCGAGTGCACGGCTTCGTCGATCTTCCGCACGTTCGCTGTCACCGTCAAAGCCCGAAGACACTAGCTCCCATCCCGGACGGTACCCGACCCGCGACCGGAGAAGCCACGGCGCGGTCCCCGCCGCGACAACGTACCGTCCCCACATGGCCGTGAAGATCGGCACCTCCGGCTGGTCGTACCCGTCCTGGCGGCCGGGCTTCTACCCGCCCGACCTGCAGCCGGCCGAGTTCCTCGGCTTCTACGCGGAGCGGTTCGACACCGTCGAGCTCAACTCGACCGGCTACCGCCTCCCGAGCGCCGACCAGTTCCGCCGCTGGGCCGGCGCGGTGCCGGACGGGTTCGAGTTCTGCGTCAAGTTCCCGCTCGTACGGCTCGACCGGGTGACGACGTTCCTCGAGCGGGTGCTCGCGCTCGGCGACCGGCTCGGCCCCGTGCGGGTCGTGGTCTCCGCGCCGCGTGACGACGGCATGCTCTCGTTCGTCGCCGGCTCCGTGCCCGACGGGGTGAGGCTCGCGTGGGACTTCCGAGACGACTCCTGGGCGGCCGTCGAGGGCGTCGTCCGCGTCGGCGATCCGGCCGCCGAGCCCTTCCGCTACCTCCGGCTGCGCGAGCCGCCGTACACCGACGACGGCCTGCGGACGATCGCCGCGACCGTCC
Organism: Gaiellaceae bacterium; assembly: GCA_050697615.1. Taxonomy (GTDB): domain Bacteria; phylum Actinomycetota; class Thermoleophilia; order Gaiellales; family Gaiellaceae; genus PALSA-600. The sequence goes on along the minus strand of JBOGZX010000550.1, from coordinate 4,376 downwards.
GCGACCCCGCCTACGTCTTCGTCCGTCACGAGGAGCAGCCGACGGCGCCGCCGACCGCGGCACGCCTCCGCGAGCTCGTGCCCGCGCGGTGTCAGTAGCCGGCGACGGCGCCGGCGCGCGCGAGGTGCGCGCCCGACTCGAGGATCTCGCTCACCTGCGAGACGGCGAAGCGCAGCTCGTCGTCCGTGGTGAAGAAATGGGGCCCGAAGCGGAGGCCGGCGTCGGGGCGGTAGTCGCAGATGATCTGGCGTGCCGCCAGCTCGGCGTGAACGGCCTGGAACTCCGGGACGCGGAAGACGACCGAGCCGCCGCGCCGCTCCGGGTCGCGCGGCGAGGCGAGCTCGAACCCCGCAGCGTCGACGAGCGCCGCGAGAAGCGCGGTCTGCCGCATCGAGTTCTCGCGGATCCGGTCGACCCCGATCTCCGCGACGACCTCGTAGCCTGCGCTCGCCGCGTAATTGGCGGCGACGATCGGCGTGCCGGTGAGGAAGCGCGCCGCCCCGAGCGCGGGCTCCATCTCCGTCTCGAACGCGAAGGGGCGCGCGTGCCCCTGCCAGCCGGCGAACGCGGGCTCGAGCCGCTCGGCAACGTCGGGCCGCACGTACAGCCAGCCGGCGCCCGGGCCGCCGCACAGCCACTTCACCGAGCCGCCGACGCAGAACTCGACGCCCAGCGCGGTCACGTCGAGCGGCACGGCGCCCGCGGACTGGTAGGCGTCCAGGCACACGTAGGCGCCGGCGCCGCGCGCGCGCTCGACGATCCGCTCGACCGGCTGGATCTCCGCGGTCTTGTAGAGCACGTGGGAAACGGGAACGAGCAGGGTGCGCTCGTCGATCGCGTCGATCACCGCGTCGGCGTCCTCGCAGACGATCACCTCGGCGCCGAAGCGCGACCACGCCTGCTGGACGTAGCGCACCGAGGGGAACAGACCCTCCTCGAAGACGATCCGGTTGCGCGGCGGCTTCAGGTCGAAGCACGAGAGCACGACCGCCTCGGCGACCGTGACGTTCTGGTGCATCACCGTCGAGCCCGGCGGCGCTCCGACGATCCCCCCGATCAGGTCGCCCGTGCGAAACACGGAGTCCCACCATCCCTCGCCCCACGCCCGCGCGCCGCGGGTCGCCCACTCGCGCGCGAACCGCTGCAGCCGGCGTTCGGCCTCGGCGGGCATGGCGCCGAGCGAATGGTTGATCAGGTACGTCGTCGACTCGAGAATCGGGAAGCGGTCGCGGTAGTCCAGCAACTCCATCGCTCGAGTATCTCAGCCCGGATCAGCGCAGGGCCACGACGGGCGCCGGAGCCGGCACCGGCCGCACCGGCGGCTTCGAGTCGACGAGCACCGCTGCGACCAGCAGCACGGCGACCCCCACGAGGCTCTCGCCGGCGAGGCTGCGACCGATCCTCGTCATGAGCCCGTCGTCGGCACGTCCGATCGCCGGACCCACGACGAAGTGGTGGAACGCGCCCCACCCGAGCGCACAGCAGACGATCCCGATCTTCACGAGCAGCACCCGGCCGTAGCCCTCGCTCCACAGGTCGTGGAGATGCGGCAGCCTGACGAAGCTCAGGTAGATCCCCGCGCCGAGGACAAGCGCGATCAGTGCCGTGGCGAGCCGCGAGAACCGCGCGAACGCGTCGCGCCGCAGGGCGGGCGCGCCGAACCAGACGAGCCCTGCGAGCGTCGCGAGTCCTCCGATCCAGAGGGATGCCGCGGCGATGTGCACCCAGTCCGCAAGCTCCGAGATCCACGTCGAGCCCGGGTCGACGGCGTCGTGGCCGGAGAACGAGAGGCCCCCGACCAGCACGAGCGCGAGCGCGAAGGCGGGCACGAGGAGCTCGACGCGGTCGAGCAGCCACGACAGGTAGACGAGCGCGAGCACCAGCGCGAACCCCAGCGTCATCGCCACGAACGCGGTGCCGAAGCGGGTCTGCGCCATCGGCGAGAGGTCGCCGTAGAGGAACTTGCCGAACGGCAGCTGCAGCGCGTCCTCCGAGCGCAGCGAGAACGCCGCGATGCCCGCCTGGAGGCTGCCGACCGCGCCGAGCCCGGCGGCCACGGCGAGCTTTCGCTCGAGCGCACGCGGCACCGGGAGCCCGCGCAGCACGACCAGCCGCACCCCGAGTGCGCCGATCGACAGCGCGAGGCCGAGGAACCACAGCCAGCGCACGATGTGCTCCGCCGCCGTCGGACCGCCGGCCCCGAACGCGTCGCCGACGGACGGGGCCGGGACGTCGACGCCGAACGTCCAGACGCCGGAGACGACGTGCGAGTCGGCCGACACCGCCTGCCAGCGCACGGTGTAGGCGCCGCGCGGCAGCGTTCGGACCGCTGCGACGACGCTCCTTCCGTCGACGCGCACCGCACCGGCGAAGTCACGCCCGGAGCTGCTCAACACCTTGACCGCTCCCGGCAGCACCTTCACGCGCTGGTCGAACCGCAGCCGGATCGCCGTCGGGCCGCTTCGAAGCTCGGTCCCGAAACGCGGGGTGGTCGCGAGCAGCGTCGCGTGCGCCGAAGCCGCCGCCGGGAGAGCGAGCGCCAGAAGAACGGCCGCGACGATGACCCGCCTCATCGGTGCGCCACCCCTGCCGCGGGAGAGAGGTGTCCGAACACCGGCGCGACGTCGCGATCGCAGTAGAGCATCACCGAGACGGCGACGATGACCGCGGCCACCCCGGAGCGGAGCACCGCCGACCGTGGGCGCCAGACCAGCGGGACCGCGACGAGCGCGGCGCCGACGAACGTCCAGCCGAGCAGGTGGTGCAGGAAGGCGGAGCGCGCGAACAGCCACGTGTTCTGCTCGTGGACGATGAAGGCGATGCCCGTGACGGCGAACGCGAGCGGCCAGGTCAGCCGCCAGAGAGGCGACTGCAGCCGCCCGTGCACGAGCCCCAGCTCTGCGCCGCCGGCGAGCATCAGGACCTCCGCCCAGGAGCCGTGCGCGTACATGTGGATCGCGGAGTTCGTGTAGAACGCCATCACGGGCCACAGCAGAACACCGAGGACGAAGGCGAGGCCCGGCCACAGGTTCGCGCGCCACGCGCGCCGCCGCCAGACCTCGGTGCCGACGAGCGCCTCGGCGAACAGGCAGAGCGCGACGAAGAGGACGCCGGTCGCGAACGCCCAGTGGATCATCTCAGCGTGGGGCCGCACGAGCCTCCCCCGCGCTCTCCAGGTCGTCGATCAGCGGCCCCGCGACGAGCAGTGCGAAGACGACGCCGACGGCGACGACGAGCAGCGGCGGCTCCAGCACCAGCCACCAGAAGGACTGACCGGTGGGATGCAGAAGCGTGATGCGATCGGGTTGCAGGATCGCCCAGGCCAGCCCGGCCGTCGCCGTGGCCGGCCCGATCAGCGAAACCGCCTGTGTGCGCACTGTTCGACGACGGGTGCGCTCCGCCACGTGCGAACGAACGAACGGTGCCTCCATGTTCTCCTCCGCGAGTCGGCGTGCGACGACGGTCGCCCGCGGCCCGGTACGGGTCCGCGGGTCAGGCGGGAAGCGGAGGCGGCCGCGACTCGAACGCGAGGCCGAAGCGGCGGCGGGGGGCGACGTCGCCTCCGGGCCGGGCATACGGAAGCGGGCGAATGCGAAGCGCCGCCGAGAGGATCTGCCGCACGCGCGCAAACGTCCGCTCGGCATAGTCCTCCACGTCGTAGAGCCAGCTCGTGAACCGCCACGCGAAGGCGATCGCGACCGACATGACGGCGAAGATCGGCAGCGCGTACGTGTGCAGCCAGGGCGCGAAGAGCGGCCACCTGCCCGCGGCCCCCGCGACATCGGTGTGGACGAGGTAGACGCACGAGGTCGAGGCGAACGCGGCCAGCCAGATCCGGAACGAGAGGCCCGGGCGAAGCCTGGGCGCGCTGCGCTCGTGGCCGTGCCCGACCCGCACGAGCAGACGCTCTCCCGCGCCCGCCGCGGCGCGGGCGCGCGTGATGCGCGCCAGCAGCGCGGCGAGCGCCAGCGCGCCCACCACCTTCACACTCACGAGCAGGAACGGGTAGTAGGCGGCGCTCGAGTTCGCGAGCGGGTGGACGTGCAGCATCCGGTCGACGCGCGTCGTGAAGCTGCGACCCGCGACCTCGGAGACCACCACGAGGAGCGCGAACGTCGCAAGTCCTCTCCGGCGGAGCAGCCGCGCGACCATTCGGCGTCGATCATACGTCTCCGGTTGTCGCTTGCGCCGCCTGTTACCGCAGTGCTTGAATCGATCCGAACGCGGGATTTGCACCGACCGGAGGAGGGGGCCCTTGACCGACGAGACGGTGTCACCGCTCCGCGAGCCGCCGGTTCGCGGCGTCGACCGGGTGAACGGCGCGGTCGTGCTACGGCTGGCCGGCGAGCTCGACCTCTACAACGCCGGCGAGGTGC
>JBOGZX010000549.1:0-5359 GCA_050697615.1 Gaiellaceae bacterium | reverse complement strand
GGACGCCGGAGGGGGCGATCGGCGACGTCTTCCGGATCCTCGGCGGCTACCTGCCGGCGCCGCCGGCTTACGCCTCGGCGCCGCCGCTCTGGGGGAGCGAGGAACACGTGCGGCGCATGTTCGCGGGCGCGGGCGTGGAGAGATCGAATGCGAGCGCGCGACGACTCCGCTGCGGTTCGACTCGGGTGATCGGTTCGTCTCGTTCATGGCGGAGTGCTACGGGCCGATGCTGAAGGCGTGCGAGCGGCTGACTGCCGAAGGCCGCGGGAACGACTGCCGGCGCGAGCTCGTGGAGATGTTCGAGCGGCGGCTCGGGGGCGACGCCGTGGCGGGGAGTACCTCGTCGTACTTGCGCGGAAACCGAGGGTGTGACCCCGGCCGTCCCGCGCCGCGCGCGGGCAGGCCAGGCACCGGAGGAGGCGACCCGATCCGCACGACGTCGCGCTCGCGTTCGGCGGCCTGGAGCCGCTCGGGAGAGACGCGCGGCCCGTCGGGCGGCGGTGCAGCCAGGGCCAGCGGATCGATGCCAGCGACCCAAGCGCGCGCGGGGCGGGAACCTGGTTCCGCTGCGCGGAAACCAGATTCCGAGTCGTCTTAGATGATCCCGACGCGGATCCGGTAGCAGAGCAACATCGGGACGCGCCGGTCGCCGAGGAGGCGCTCCGACACGAGCCGGAGCCGCTCGAACGTCTCGGTGACGGCCGGTGCGCGGTCGCCGAAGATCGCACGCGGGCCGCCGATGCTCTCCGCAAGCCCGGCGACGCGGGCGGCATCGACCTCCTCCCAGCCATGGCACACGAGCTCGCGCGCGTGCCGGAAGAGACCCGAGGCTCGGATCTGCTCGAGGTGCCGATCCTTCGGCCAGGTGGCGGCGCCGGCCTCGAGCCGGAGCCGGCTGCGCGCCTCTCCACGCGCCGCCTGGTGCGCGCCGAACGCCGCGTCGATCTCGGGCTCGGTGCTCGGCGGCCAGTCGTAGTCGTAGGCCGCGAATGCTCCGCCGGGTCGCAACAGCCGCGCGGCCTCGGCGAGCACCGGCGCGGGCTCCATCCAGTGGAAGGACTGCGCGCACGTGACGAGATCGGCCCGGCCGCCGGGCAGCCCCGTCTGGTCGGCGGTCGCCTCGACGTAGCGTGGGCCGCCGGCCGTGGCAGCCTGCTCGAGCATCGCGGGATTGGCCTCGACGCCGACGACGTCGTCGGCCCGCTCGCTCCAGGCGCGGGTGGAGAGCCCTGTTCCGCAGCCCAGGTCGACGACGAGCGACGGATGCGGCGTCTGCGCCACGTGCGACAGCACGTCGAGCAGCGCCTGGGGCGGCGACGGCCGGAAGGCGTCGTAGGTGTCCGCGAACCCGCGGCCGCCGTATCCCGACCGTGCGATGAGGGTGCGCGAGAAATCGCTCACCCGGTCTGGGATAGCAGGCACGGCGGTCGGCTCGACGGGCGAGCGCATACGATCGTGCGGTGCCGCGAGCAGACGACGTGCTCCTCAGCGACATGGCGGCCGGCGACGAGAGCGCGCTCGCCGAGCTCTACGACCGGTTCGGCCGCGTCGCGTACGGGGTCGCCTACCGCATCGTCCGAGACCGAACGCTCGCCGAGGACGCCGTGCAGGATGCGTTCCTGGCGGCGTGGCGAACGGCGGCGTCGTTCGACTCCGGCCGCGGGAAGGTCTCCACATGGCTGCTGACGCTGGTGCACCGGCGCGCCGTCGACGTGGTGAGGCGCGAGGACCGGCGGCGCGCGCTGCCGCTCGAGCACGCGCCGGTCGCGTCAGGGGACGCGACCGAGGACTCCGCGGAGGTCCGCGAGGAACGCCGCAGGGTTCAGACGGCGCTGGCGCGCCTGCCCGACCAGCAGCGCCGTGCGCTCGAGCTCGCCTACTACGGCGGTCTCTCCCAGTCCGAGCTCGCCGACGAGCTCGGAGTGCCGATCGGAACCGTCAAGAGCCGCATGTTCACGGCCCTCGCAAAGCTGAGAGACCTCCTGGCCGAGTAGATGCTGCCGCTGTTCGACAACATCCCGGTGAGGCGGTTCGCGGTCGTCACCTACGGCCTGATCGCGGCGAACTTCGTCGTCTGGTTCTGGGAGCTCGGCGCCCGCGGCTCGCGCATCGACCACTACGCCTTCTATCCCTGCGCCGTCAGCGGACCGTGCGCCGGCGCGGCCCGCGATCACGTCGCCTGGCCCGGCGGTGTCGTCAGCGGGATGTTCCTGCACGCGAGCTGGCTACACATTCTCGGCAACATGCTGTTCCTCTGGATCTTCGGCAACAACGTCGAGGACGTGATGGGGCGGGTCCGGTTCCTCGTCTTCTACTTCGCCGCCGGCTTCGCGGCCGCGCTGACGCAGACGATCGTGACGCTGCACTACGCCGGCGTCGACTCGGCGAGCATCCCGACCGTCGGCGCGAGCGGCGCGGTCGCCGGTGTCCTCGGCGCGTACTTCATCCTGCTCCCCCACGCCCGCGTCGTCACGCTGCTCTTCGGCTTCATCCCGGTGCCGCTACCGGCGCTGCTCTTTCTCGGCTTCTGGTTCGTGTTCCAGCTCTGGGAGGGCGGATTCTCGGTCGTCGATCCCGGCGCGGGGGGCGGAGTCGCGTTCGCGGCGCACATCGGCGGCTTCGCGTTCGGGGCGGTGGCGGTGCGAATGTTCCAGGTGCGGGCACCCCTCACGGCGCGGTCGTGAGCTTCGAGGATCACGTCCGCGCCGCGCTCGACGAGCTGCCGCCGCACCTCGCGGACGCGCTCGAGAACGTGGCCGTCGTCGTCGTCGACGAGGCGCCCGACGATCCGCACCTGTTCGGGCTCTGGGAATCGCACGAGTACCTGCCGTCGAAGATCACGGTCTTCCGGAGACCGCTCGTCGAGGCGTTTCCCGATCCTGCAGAGCTCGAACGGGAGATCAGGATCACGGTGCTGCACGAGCTGGCGCACGAGTTCGGGCTCGACGAGGACCGGCTCGACGAGCTCGGCTATTCGTAGGAATAGACGTCACCCGTCCGGCGTTTTCTCGTGTATGCGAACGCTGAACCAGATCAAGCAGGAGATCGACCGTCTGTCGGACCGCCGGGCGGACGTGATGCGTGCGCTGTCCCAGGAGTTCGACGCGACGCTCAAGGCCGAGCACCAGGAGCTCGAAGAGCGCATCGCCTCACTCTGGGAAGAGCAGCGGAACGCACGCGCCATGCTGCGCTTCGGCGACCGCGAGGTCATCATCCAGAAGGCCCGGCAGGAAGAACGGCTCTCGCGCGCGGCCTGACCGCCGCCGCACCGGAGAAACACAGCACCGGAGAAAACCGCGGACGGGGGCCTGAGAGGGCGCCCCGTCCGGCGGCGGCTATCCTTCGCCTGCACGGGGCGTTAGCTCAGCTGGGAGAGCGTCGGCTTTGCAAGCCGAAGGTCACCGGTTCGATCCCGGTACGCTCCACCTTAGAAGGTGTTGTGAGAACCGAGCGGATGAGTTCTTCGGCTTGTTCGGGGTTTTCGCCGCCGACGGTGGCTTCGAGCTGGCCGGCGAGTCCGGCGAGGGTGGCACTGTCGGGCAGTGCCCGTTGTTCTGCGGTCAGCGCGGCTGAACAGTCCGCAGGCCGGCGAGGCGAGCCGCGGCGCTCTGGCGTTCGTCGTAGCTGACGAAGGCGTCGAGCGGTGAGAGGTCGACTGCCGCTGCGATATGGATCGCATCGAGGGCGCACAGCGCTGGCTCCGCGAGCGCGCCCGCGAAAGCGAGCAGGTCGCGATCGAGCGCGAGCAACGCCACCGCCTCGAGCAGCTCGCCGGCCCGCACGACCAGCGCTTCCAGGGGCAAGCGCGGGTCGTCAGCCGCTGCGCGTCGGATCGCGCGGGGCAACTCCGCGAGGACCAGCTCGCAGGAGACGAGATCGGCGTCATCGACGAATGCCCGCAGCGCGTCGCTCTCGGGCTCGTCCCGAACCAGCTTTACGAGCGCTGATGCGTCAGCGTAGAAGAGTGCCAATCAGCGCTCGCCGCGAATCTCGTCGAGGGCGCGACTGAGGGCGTAGGGGGCGCCTTCGAGCTGGAGCGGCTCTGGCAGTCCGCGCCGAGCAGGGCGGGGCAGCCGACCTGAGGCGATCAGCCGGTCGAGCGCCGCGCCGGTTGTCGGGGGCGGTCCGAGCTCCGCGACCGGACGGTTGCGGTCGGTGACGAGGAGCCGCTCGCCGCGCTCGACACGCCGTAGGTAGCGGCTGAGGTTGCGACGCAATTCCGCCACTGCAACGGACTCACTCATGTACACGAAGGTAGCAGATCGACGGTCAGTGCCACCTTCTGAAACTGCGTCAGATCGACAGCCGCAGCGCGATCAACTGCGCAATACCTGCTTCGGGCCACTTTTCGGACGTTGCGCAAACCGAGACGTCGCTGCGCAGCAACGTGACGTGGTTTGCGCTGTGTCGGGCTCCGCCGACGGCTGACACTTCGCAAAACCGCTCGATCGTTCGATGCCGGTCAGCGTTCGCAGGCGACGGCTACCCCGAGCGCCTTGCAGATTTGCAACATTCGCTCATCGCTCAGGCGGCCGAGGCGCTCGACGAGCGCTGTGGCCGACACGCTCCCGACCGAGTCGAGATTCACGACGGAAGTCCGCGGCACGGGATCGTCGCCCGGCTCCAACAGCACCTCGCTCGGGATTCTGCGGATCGTCGTTGTGCACGGCCCGATCAGGGTGCGGCGAAGGCGCGGGATCGCGGCGTCTCGCGAGAGCACCACAACCGGGCGGCGCCCGATCTGCGGAAGCTCACACCACCACACCTCTCCCCGCGCCGGAAGCTCGTTCACGACGAGCCGGCGGCGGCACGGAACGACGCGAGGTCGCCCCACTCGTCGCCGACGTCGAGTGGCAGACGGTCGTACGCCGCGTACGCTGCATCGATCTCCACCGTGCGATTGCGCGCGACGAGAGCGTCGAGCGCTTCATCGACGAGAGCGGAGTCGCTCACACCTGACCGTGTCTCTCGCGCCGCGGCAAGCAACTTCTCGTCGACGGTAGTGCTGATCCGTACGCGTGGCATGCCACATACATACCACAGATGTGGCACGGTCGAAGCTGCCCCAAAGGTAGACCGGCGGAGCCGCAATCAAGATGGCGTGGTTTGCGCACTGTCTGGTTCCGCCCACTCTCGCGTTGGTCGTCTCCGTGAGGGCCGCGGAATCCTTGCGCCCTCAATTACGTTGCGCAGGGCATGACGCACCCCAAGCGCATCGGCTTTCTCTCGTTCGGCGCCTGGCACCCCGGCGGCGGGCGGACGCACACCGGCGGCGACGCGCTCCACCAGACGGTGGAGCTCGCGGTTGCAGCCGAGGAGCTCGGAATCGACGGCGCGTTCGTCCGCGTCCACCACTTCG
>JBOGZX010000548.1:0-1578 GCA_050697615.1 Gaiellaceae bacterium | reverse complement strand
GTTCCGGATGGTGCGCGCCGCCGACCGGCGGCAAGCTGGCCTGATCGAGATGGAGACGCGTCACGAGTCTGACCTGACGCCGCAGCCTCTGCGAGCGCTCGCAGCGCTCAGCTGGCGGCTGCTCGTCGTCGCGGGAGCGGTGCTGGCGCTCGCGTTCCTGCTCGCGCGCCTGCGCCTCGTGATCCTGCCGCTTGTCGCGGCACTGCTGCTCGCGACCCTGCTCGCGCCGCTCTGTTCGCGCGCTGCGCTCGCGCGGCTGGCCGCGTGGGGCCGCGGCGTCTCGAGCTCGGCGACGTCGACCGGAGCGTCCGCCGGGGCCTGGAGCGGGTCGGAGACTGGCTCGCGACCGGCCCGCTCGGGCTGTCCGAGCCGGAGCTCGACCGGGGGATCGATCGCGCCTTCGACGGGGCTGCGCGCGAACGGCGGCGACCTTGTTCGCGAGCGGAACCGCGATCGCCGCGACCATGCCGCCGAAGACGGCGAGTCCGCCCAGCGTCGCCGCGTGAGCAGCCGCCAGCTGAGCGCTGCGAGCGCTCGCAGAGGCTGCGGCGTCAGGTCAGACTCGTGACGCGTCTCCATCTCGATCAGGCCAGCTTGCCGCCGGTCGGCGGCGCGCACCATCCGGAACGCCACCCATCCCGGCCCGCGCCGTTCCCGAAAGCGCGGTGCCGATGGGCTCGAGATCCCGGCCAGATCGGGGGAAGCACGCATGGTGCGACGCGCCGGTCGAGGCGATCCTGCAATCGACACCACCAAGGAGAAGGAGGACGACGATGAAGACGATCGTGTGTGCGGTCGACGGATCGCCCGGCGGGATCGAGGCGCTGCGTGTGGCCACCGAGCTGAGCAGGACGCTCCGTCTGCGGCTTGTGCTTGCACACGTCGCGTCCGGCCACCGTCACCTCGACGGAGCCGTCCGCGGGACGGATCGGGGACGTGAGGACGCCGGACAGCTGCTCGAGCGGGTCGCGCACGAGGTGGGGCTGAACGGCGACGCCGACCGGCGCGCCGAGTCGGGCGAGCGGGCTGCCACGCTCGCACGCGTGGCCTCCGAGGAAGCCGCGAGCGTGCTCGTCGTCGGCGCGCGCAGTCAGGGCAGGCGGCGTCGGACGCTGCTGAGTGGGCTCGCGGCCGACCTGAACGCGACGGCCCCGTGTCCGGTCGTCGTCGTACCGCCGGCCGTACGCCGTTAGGCCGCGCGACGTTAGATTGCGCGACGCCGGCTCCACCCGGCAATTCATGTCCCTGTTCTGGCGCGTCTTCCTCGCGAACGCCGCGGTTCTCGCCGCCGGCATCCTCGTGCTCGCGTTCGCGCCGATCGGGCTCGGCAAGCACGCCTCGCTGCCGGAGGTCGTCGACCTCCTGGTCGCTCTCGGAGTGATGATCGTCGTCAACTGGCTGACCGTGCGGCCGCTCTTCCTGCCGCTCGAGCGGCTCACGGGACGGATGCAGGAGGCGGACGTGCTCGCCGGCGGCCAGCGCGTGCAGGTGACGCACTCGGGCGAGGTCGGCGCGCTCGAGCGGTCCTTCAACGCGATGATGGGAAGGCTCGAGCGCGAGCGCCGCCAGTCCGGCGCC
>JBOGZX010000547.1:0-6749 GCA_050697615.1 Gaiellaceae bacterium | reverse complement strand
GCGTCTTCTTCACGCTGATGATCGTCGGCCTCGCCTCCGCGCTCCCGCACGCGCTGCAGACCGGCCTCGTGGCGCACGGCGTGCCGGCCGCCGACGCGACGCGCGTCTCGCAGCTGCCACCCGTCGCGACGCTGTTCGCGTCGTTCCTCGGCTACAACCCGATGGCGACGCTGCTGGGGCCGCACGTGCTCCACGGCCTTCCGGCCGGGCAGTCGCAGCTGCTGACCGGCCGCCGCTTCTTCCCGCAGCTGATCTCGGGCCCGTTCCACACCGCGCTCGTCTACGCGTTCGTGTTCGCGATCGTCGCCTGCCTCGTCGCCGCCGTCGCCTCGCTGCTGCGCGGCGGCAAGTACCACCACGTCGAGGAGGAGGCCGCCACGTCGCCCGCCGCGGCGCCGGGCGGCTTCGAGCCGGTCGAGGAGGTCGCGTGAGTACGGACGTCGCTCGGGCCGGCAGCTTCCGGATCGGCGAGGTGGCCGAGCGCGTGGGCGTCACGCCGCGCACGATCCGCTACTACGAGGAGCTGGGTTTGCTCGGTACGTCGGCCAGACGCACCAAGGGAGCGCACCGCCTGTACAGCGACGCCGACGTCGCGCGTCTGCAGGAGTTGATCCGGCTTCGCGACCTGCTCGGGCTGTCGCTCGAAGAGCTCGTCGCCCTCGCGGAGGCGGAAGAGGCGCGCGCCGCCCTGCGCGACCGGTGGGCGAGCGATCCGAGCGACATGGAGCGGGCCCGGATCGTCGACGAGGCGATCCCGCACGTCGAGCGGCAGCTCGAGCTCGTCCGCGCCCGGCAGCAGAAGCTCGCCGAGTGCGCCGACGCGCTGTCGGAGAAGCTGCGCTCGCTGCAGGCCCGCCGCGACGAGCTGCGTTAGACGCGAACCGTCTCGGAGCGGCCGAGCGGCTTGCCGCTCCGGTCGAGCGGCACCGCGGCGGCGTAGCGCACTCCGGCGGGCGGCACGAGCGTCGTCTCGAACGTCTGCCGTGGCACGACCGAGACGGCGGTGAGCGCGTCGGCGGTCGCTCCGGCCTCGAGTTGCCAGGACGCGACCTCGGTGGCTCCGTTCCAGCTCACGTAAAGGGTGCGGACGCCCTTCGCGCGCTGTGCCACCAGCCTGGGGGGGACGCTCGGGCGGCCGACCCAAGGGAAGCGGAAGGCGCGGTAGTTCTGGCCGCCGTGCGGGAGCTTCGCGTCGAACTGGATCGTGCCGTTGCGGTCGAACTCGGTGATGTACGGCTCGCTGCCCCAGCCGACGACGACGTTGCCGTTGTCGAGCAACTGCGCGCTGCCCATGTAGTGCGCGAGCAGCCGCTGCGGGTGATGCGTGTACTTGTGGACGAGCGTGGCGCGCATGCGCTTCAGGTCGAGGTCGATCACGAGCACCCGCGACTGCGGCTCGACCGCGGGCGCCGCGCCGTCGTCGAAGATGCTGATCCGTCGCCCCGCCGCCTGGTGGTGGGCGTCGTGCTGCCAGGCGAAGACGGTGCCCGGGCCCATCGTGAAGTCGCTCTTCCTGCCGCCGAGGCGCCAGATGATCCGACCCGTCCTGCGGCTCAGCTTGTAGACCGTCCACGTGTTCCGAGCCGAGACGATCAGGTTCCGGTCGCCGTCGATGTCGATCGAGTTGACGTGGAAGTAGTCGAACGAGTTCCGTCCGGGCGTCGCGTGCGACTCCTCGAGCGGCACATGGTCGAGGCTGCGCCACTCGAAGAGCACCCGCGCGCTGGGTATCTCGATCTCCTGGACGATGCCTCCCACGACCTTTCCGTCGTGCGTGCCGCCGAATGCGGTCAGGTCCATCGTCCGCGTCTCGTAGCTCGTCACCAGCGCCGTTCCGTGCGGTGTGAGCCGGAACTCGTGCAGGTCGGACGGGCGCCCGCGGCCCGCCGGGACACGGGCGACGACGCGATACGAGGAGTCGAGGATCACATGGGTTCCGTGACCCAGCCCGAGCTCGGTCTGGCCCTCCCACCAGGTGAGCACCGGCTCGCCCTTGTACATCCCGGCGCGGAGGTTCATCGCCGCGTGGGGCGTCGTCGGGTGGAACCAGACGACGTCGCCGCGGTTGTCGAGGATCAGCGTGCCGCGCTGCCCCGGCCCGGAGGAGGGAGCGAGAAACAGGTAGCCGTCTCCCGTGTGGCCGGCGTGCAGCACCGTCACCGTGGGAGGCCGCAGGTCGGGCCGCGAGTGGAAGTGGCGCATGCCCTCCGGCGCCTCGGTCTGCGTCCGCGCCCAGGCTTCGCCGGCGTCGAGGAGCCCGGACCCGCCCGGGCCTCCGAGCATGAGGATCGCGCCGCCGCCGGCGACTCGCCGCAGGAAGCGTCCGCGCGTCAAGCCGGCGCCGTCGAGGTCTATGCCCTCCAACGGCCGCCGGTCGAGCGAAACATCGTCAACGCCGCGTCGCTGTGTCACCTGCCGACGAGAAGTCTATGTACGCGGCACTCGCGCCGCGCTCAGGCGGTCTTGCGGACCGACAGGATCTCGGCGAGGATCTCGAGCGCGATCTCCGCGGGGGTCTCGCCGCCGAGGTCGAGGCCGACCGGCCCGCGGACGGCGTCGGCCAGGTCGCCGAGGTGCTCGCGCCGCTTCTCCTGCGCGCGTCTCGAGCCGAGCGCGCCCACGTAGAACGCCCCGCCCTCGACACCGGCGCGGAGCGCCGGGATGTCGAGCCGCTCCTCGTGGACGAGCGAGATGACGGCGGTGTCGGCGTCCACCTCGATCTCGTCCGGCCATGCCACGACCAGCTCGCCGGCGCTCGGCACCCGCTCGCGCGTCGCGAGACCGGAGCGCGGGTCGACCACCGTGGTGCGCCAGCCGAGCGGCGCCGCGAGCGCGCACAGAGCCTCCGCGATGTCGCCGGCGCCGACGGCGACAAGCCTTGGCGGGGGAGCGACGGCCTCGACGAACACGCTGCGTCCCTCCTCGTCGCGCAGCCCGGTGCGCGACCGCGCTTCGTCCTGCCAGCGCTCGCCGACGCCTTCGCCCGCGACCACCACGTAGCTCGTCCCGCGTTCGAGGGGCGCGGCGCCGCCGAACCGCTCGACGAAGACGTCGATCTCGCCGCCGCAGGGCAGACCCACGTTCCATGCCTCGTCGTCGGCGATCCCGTAGGAGACGACCGACGGATCGTCGCCCGCGAGCACGGCCCGGGCCCGCTCGGCCACGTCTGCCTCGACGCATCCGCCCGAGACCGATCCGAACATCCGTCCGGCGGCGGTCACCGCGAGCTTCGAGCCGAGCGGCCGGGGGGCGCTTCGCCGGGTGGCCACCACCGTCGCGAGCGCGACGTCCTCGCCCGCGTCGCGCCACTCCTTCGCCTTGGCGAGTACGTCGTCCACGACGATGATGGTAGACGGATGGACGACCTCGACGACCTCCTTCGCCGCGTCGACGCGGGTGAGCTGGGCGACCCGTTGCCGGTGCTCGCATATGTCGCCGGACGGTCGATCGAGCTTCCGGCGGACGAGTTGAACGCGGCGCGCCGGCGCGCCCTGCTCCTGGTCGCCGCGGGCGGCGACCTGCGCCGCGAGCTCGGCGTCGACGATCGGGCGGTGAAGGCGCTGGCCGCAGATCTCCACACCGACGAGCGGCGTGGGCAGCTGGGACGCGGAGTCGACGAGGTGGTGCTGCGCGTGCGGGAGCTGTCCTCCGCGCGCGAGGCCGCGCTCTTCCTCGCCGCCGACGTCGATCTCGCGTGGAGGCTGTTCGCGCTGGCGCTGCTGGCGGAGGAGCTGGCGGGAGACGAGTAGCTCCTCCGGGGGACGCGGCCGACCGATCCGGCGGCCAGAGTGATCGAGACCGGTTTACCATGACTTCGAAGGAAGGTCTTCTCGTGCGGCACGTCCTGCCTCTCGCCCTGCTCGTTCTCGCGCTCGTCCTCGGGGCTGCCACGCTCACCTCGTCGGCGCACGCCTCGCAGCTGATCTACCGCGACGCCACGGGCGTCAAGCTCGCGGTCAACGCGAAGGGCGAGGCGATGATCACGTACCAGGGCGGCGGGAAGCTGCAGCACGTGCTGGCGTGGGACGGGATCAACGCGATCGCGCCGACCCGCTCGCGCCCGCAGGTGAAGTTCCAGCTCGACTACTCGGGCGGGTACGGCAAGTACAAGAAGGACTACTGGAAGACCTTCGGGACGGACTGCGGCCGCTACACCGGCCCCGCGCTCGCCTGGCTGGTGACGGCGTGCACCGCGCCGGACGGCTCCTACTGGGCTCTGCAGAAGTGGCAGCGGATGCTGCCCAACTACGGCGTCGCGCCGACGAAGGCGCAGGCCGCCTGGGAGCTGCGCCTGTCGCACTGGACGGGCGACCTGCCGGTGCTCACGATCTCCACCGACTGGGCCTGGCACCAGTGGGATCATCTGTTCGGCACCTACACGTACGACGGCAGCCCCGTCTTCGGCTTCCGCGCGACCCCTGCCGGCCAGCCGCTCGACACCTACGGGCGCAACATCTACGTGGACACGTTCGACTCGACCTACGGCACGGGCTGGCATCGCGAGAACAGCTTCCTGACGCACACGAACACGGGCGTCTTCTGTTACTCGTTCAACCCGCACGGCTCGCACCCCGCCGGCAAGGGCGTCAAGTACCGCGCGACCGTCGAGGGCCCCGGGGTGACGCCCGACGTGATGTGGGAGGGCAACTCCCCCGGAACGTACGACCAGTCGACCGACGCCACCGAGAACGAGGCGATCTCGCAGCTCGGCGACAAGCAGTGCAGGGCCAACTGAGCTCGAGCTGACGGCTAGGCTCGGCCGCGTGCAAGAACGCGGATCCGAGCAGCGAGCACTCTTCCGGCGGTGGCCGGCGGGCGTTTCGGTCGTCGTCGCCGAGGTCGACGGGCGGCGTGCCGGCCTCACCGTCTCGTCGCTGATCTCGCTGTCGCTCGAGCCGCGGCTGGTCGGCATCTCGATCTCCGTCGAGGCGTCGTTGCACGAGATTCTCCGGGACGCCGGGGAATGGGCGGTCTCGATCCTCTCCGGCGAGCAGGAGCAGCTCGCTCAGCATTTCGCTCGCAGCGTGCCGCCGATCGCGCTCTGGAACGGCATCGAGGTGCGCGAGGACGACCCGCGGCTGCTTGCGGGAGCCGTCGGGTGGGCCGTCGTGCGCACGGTCGACGAGATCCTCACCGGCGACCACACGTTCTTCGTCGGCGAGCTCCTCAGCCTCGAAGAGGGAACCGCCGGCACCTCGCTCGTCTGGGTGCACCGGGGCTACGCGGCGCTGTGATCGACGCGGTCGTCTTCGATCTGGACGGCGTGATCGTCGACTCCGAGCAGGTATGGGACGAGGTGCGCGAGAGCTACGCACGCGAGACCGGCGGGACGTACAGCGCCGAGGCGACGCGGGCGATGATGGGGATGAGCTCGCCGGAGTGGTCTGCGTACATGTCGCAGACGCTCGGCCTGCCCGGCACGCCCGAGGAGATCAATGCGGAGGTTGTCGAGCGGATGCTGGCGCGTTACGGCGAGGCGCCGCCGCTGATCCCGGGCGCGGCCGATGCCGTGCGCCGCATCGCCGCGTGGCGGCCGGTCGGGATCGCCTCGTCGTCGAACCCCGAGCTGATCGAGGTCGTCGTGCGCGTCGCAGGTCTCGAGGGCGTCGTGCGGGAGGCCGTCTCGTCGCAGGAGGTCGCGCGCGGCAAGCCCGCACCGGACGTGTATCTCGAGGCGGCGCGCAGGCTCCGCGTCGAGGCGTCGCGCTGTGCTGCGGTCGAGGACTCCCACAACGGCCTGCGGTCGGCGCGGGCGGCGGGAATGCGCGTGATCGCCGTCCCGAACCCGCACTTCCCGCCCGGCGCCGACGCGCTCGCGCTGGCGGACACGGTGCTCGGCTCGCTCGACGAGCTCACGCCCGCGCTGCTCGAGACGTGACCTTGGGGCCCGCAAACAGGTGCCAGACGCCTTCGGCGTCAGATGCTCACGCGCCCGAGTGTCCGACTGCGCGCGAACAGGGTGTCTGACTTCTGTCGGTTTCCGCGGGCGAGCTGCTCAGGCGCGGCCGAGCAGCACGCAACCGTTGTGTCCTCCGAGTCCCATCGCGTTCGAGAGCGCGACGTCAACCGTCGCCTTGCGCGCCTCGTTCGGGACGTAGTCGAGGTCGCACTCCGGGTCGGGCTCGCGGTAGTTGATCGTCGGTGGGAGCACCCCCTCGCGGAGGGCCAGCACGCACATGATCGCCTCGATCGCGCCCGCCGCGCCGAAGGTGTGCCCGGTCATGGACTTCGTCGACGAGACGGCGAGGTCGCGGGCGTGGGCGCCGAAGACCTCCTTGATCGCACGGGTCTCGGCCGCGTCGCCGAGCGGGGTGGAGGTTCCGTGCGCGTTGATGTAGCCGACCCGCCTCGGGTCGACGCCCGCGCGAGCGAGCGCATCCTTCATCATCGTCGCGACGCCGGTCGCCTCCGGCTCCGGCTGTGCCATGTGGTGGGCGTCGTTCGAGGCCCCGTAGCCGAGCACCTCCGCATGGATCGCGGCGCCGCGGCGCTCGGCATGCTCCCAGTCCTCGAGGAGCAGTGCGCCCGCTCCCTCGGCCATGACGAACCCGGCCCGCGTCGCGTCGAACGGCCGCGACGCGTGCGGCGGATGCCGATCCTCGACGGCGAGCCCGCGCATCGCGGTGAAGCCCGCAAGGATCAGCGGCACGAGACACGCCTCCGTTCCTCCGGCGAGCACGGCGTCGGCCGCCCCGCGCTTGATCAGCTCGGCCGCCTCGCCGACCGCGTGCGAGCCGGTCGCGCACGCC
>JBOGZX010000546.1:0-3625 GCA_050697615.1 Gaiellaceae bacterium | reverse complement strand
CGAGCAGGTCGATGTCGCCTCCGTCGCCGGCTCCGGCCGCGATCGCGTTCGGCTCGTCCATCGAGTCGAAGCGTAATCGTCAATCGACGGGTGCGACGGGGCCGATGATCGCCTGCGCCCGCTTCGCGGGCGCGGGAAGCCGCAGGCACACGAGCACGCCGAGCGCCGGGGCGACGGCGCTGATCGTGAGCGCGGCCCTGAGGTCGACCGCGTCGGCGACGGCGCCCAGGACGACCGCGGCGACGCCGCCGATCCCCATCGCGAGCCCGACCGAGAGTCCGGATGCCATGCCGACGTGCCGCGGCAGGTAGAGCTGGCTCAGCACCATCGTCACGCCGAACGTCCCGACGACGCAGACGCCCACGAGCATCAGCGCGAGCGCACCGACGATGCCGCCGACGTAGAGGAAGACGATCATCGCCGGAGCGATCAGGGCCTGGGTGACCACGAGCGTTCGCCGCAGGCCGACCCGGTCGGCGATCGGGCCGAGCAGAAGCGTTCCGAGCGCGCCGGACAGCAGCATCGCGAAGAGCAGCCTGCTGCCGTCCGCCTTCGAGTGTCCGAGCGAGACGACCCAGAGCGGCACGAACGCGAGCAGCGTGAACCACGCGACGCTGCGGAGCGCGATCATCACTCCGAGCAACGCCATCGCCCGCCGCCGGTCGTCGCCTCGCTCGTAGGCGGTGACCTGTGTCTCCGGCGTGAGCTGCGAGAGCCGCGGGACGAACCGGGCGAGCCCCGCCGCCGCAACGACGACCGGCGCCATCGCGAGCAACCCCCCGACGAGTCCGAGCCAGACGACGAGCTGTCCGGTCGCGAACGCTCCGAGCGCGTAGCCGGTGTTGCCGCCGATGTTGAAGTACGACATGCCGCTGGCGCGCTTGCGGCCGCTGGCGTACGCCGCGAACTTCGCGCCCTCGGGGTGGAAGGCGGCAACGCCGAGCCCGCCGGCGAGCACCAGCAGCAGCACGACCGGGTACAGCGGCGCGACCGCCGCCCCGCCGATCCCCGCCGCCGCGAGCAACGCCCCGCCCGGGACCAGCCAGAGCGCTCCGCGGCGATCCGACCAGAGACCGAAGAGCGGCTGCACGAGCGACGAGGAGACCGTCGCCGCGAGCAGCAGCATCGCCGCCAGCGCGTAGCCGAGGTGGAACCGGTCGGTCAGGAACGGGATCAGCGCCGGCACGCTTCCCGAGGCGAAGTCGACGGCCAGGTGCCCGCCCGAGAGCGCGGCCATCGCGCGTCTGTCGATCCCGGACCTCGGTCCCGGTGTCACGGACCGATGCTAGCCGGCGCGGTCGGCGCGCCCGAGCGTTCTACGGCCGCTTCCAGAAGACGGTCGTGCCACAGGGCCGGCCGTCCGGGTACAAGGCGTAGCCGGGGATGTCTCCGACCCTCGTCCAGCCGAGGCGCGCGTAGAGACGCGCGGCGTCGCCTCCGGTCACCGCATCCAGCACGAGCAGCGTCCTGCCCTCCGCCGACGCCTCACGCTCGGCCCGCGCCATCAGCTGCTCGGCGATGCCGCGCCTGCGCGCCGAGCGGTGGACGAGCACCCTCGCGATCTCGGCCCTGTGCGGCTGGTTCGGGGGCAGGGCGAGGACCACCTGGGCGGTGCCGACGAGTGCGCCGTCGAGGAACGCGGCGAGCAGCAGCCGGCGGCCGAGGTCGACCTCTGCCGCGAACGCCCCGAATGCCTCGCGCGCCTGCTCGTGCGAGAACGGAGCCAGGTAGCCGACCGACGCACCTCCGGCCACGCAGTCGGCAAGGACGCCCGCGAGCGCGTCGAGCTGGGCGTGCAGCTCCGATCCGGCGAGGCGGCGGATCTCGATCTGGCCGGCCGCGGACATCGCGACATCTTTCCATCGCCGCCGGCGCGTCCGGCCTTCCGTTGCCGGTGCTAGAACTCGGCCCGTGTTGCGAGGAGACAAGGTCGAGCTGCGGGCGCGCCGCGAGGACGACGTCGCGGTCCTGCACGCCGAGCTCTACGACGACGTCGACACGCGCGCACGCACCGACTCGCGACCGTGGCTGCCGCTGCCGGCCGATTCGCCCGCCTCGCCGTACCGCGTGGGAGAGCCGTCCGACGAGGTCGCCTTCTTCTCCGTGGTGGAGAGCGCCGGCGGCGAGCTGGCGGGCGAGGCGCTCCTGTGGGGGATCGACCCGCACAACCGGACGGCACACGTCGGGATCTCGCTCCGGCCGAGCTTCCGGGGGCGCGGGCTCGGCACCGACGTCCTGCGCGTGCTGTGCCGTTACGGGTTCGGGATCCGCGGGCTGCACCGCCTGCAGCTCGAGACGCTCGCCGAGAACACGGCGATGGTCGAAGCGGCGAAGCGCGCGGGCTTCGAGCAGGAAGGCACTCTGCGCCGTTCGGCCTGGGTCGACGGAAGCTTCGCGGACGAGGTGATCCTCGGCCTGCTCGCGCCCTGACGCTCTCAGCCCTGTGCTCGCCGCTCGTCGAGGAGCGCCAGCACCCGCTCCGCCTCTCCGGTCTCGGCGTGCGCGCGGAGCGGGATCCCGTGCGGCCCGACCGCGTGCAGGAGCGCCGGGAACCGGTCGAGGAGCGCACGCACGACGTCGACGGCGTCGAGCATCGCCGCCGCGAAGATGTCGACGCGCGCGCCGCGGTCGATCAGGAGCTCGGCGATGTCGCCGCGCCCCATGTGGCTCGCAGCTCCGAGCGCCGTCTCCCAGTCGCCGCCGCCCCAGTCCCACGCGGCGTCCACGAGGGCCGGCTCGCGCTCGAGCAGCTGCTTCACCTCGGCGAGGTCCCCGTGCGCGTTGTTCACGAACGCCTCGACGTCCGCAGCGTCGATGCGTTGTACCGGCTCCGTCATCAGCCACCTCCGTGAAGTCCGGCCCATTATCGCGCCTCGACTTCGGAGGCGAAGCTCGAGCAGACCGACGCGGGGCTTGCGCCCGCGCGGCCATGCGGATTACTCGCGCCGAGCCGCGCCCCACTCGGCGCGGAGCAGCCCGAACATGACGACGTCGACGCGCCGGCCGCGTTCCAGGTTCCGGCTGCGGAGGACTCCCTCCCCGGGGTGAACCCGAGGCCTGCGGCGAGCCGTGCGACGGCCGCGTTGTCCGGCGTCGTCGTCATCTCGACCCGGTCGAGGTCGAGCTCGCCGAACATCCAATCCAATGCCAGACGGGTGAGGACACGGCCGGATCTGCGACCTGCAGGAGCGCCTCGAGCCGCCGATGCTCCCGTCGTGGCCGAACCGCTGATCGAACGGGCAAAAGTCGTTGCTCAAACCTTCGACGTGAGCGACATCGCAACGGCTTTGGCATCGATCCGACGATTGCTGGAAGAGGACGATGGCGAAGAGGAAGCTGACGGAGGCTGAACGCACGGGGCGGAATGCGGAGCGGGCAAGGATGCTCACCAACGCCCAACGGACACGCGAGCTCCCGGAGCGCGCACAGGCGAAGCTGAACGCGAAGGCGCCTCAGCGGTATCGTGTCAACTTGTCCGCCGAGAAGTCGCTCGCATGGGCGAGACCGTATGGAGTGCCGGCGCCTCACTACGTAAGTTGGCGCGGGTTGCCGTCGCGGTTGGCGCGGCGGTAGAGCCGCGATTACGAGGAGGCGCCGGATGTCTGAAGGTAGCTGGGTCGGACTT
>JBOGZX010000545.1:0-10626 GCA_050697615.1 Gaiellaceae bacterium | reverse complement strand
CATCAAGGAAGAGTCGCGCGCAGGAAAGTCCGTGCGCGCTGCGATCGCGGCCGGCTACGCCAAGGGCTTCCACACGATCATCGACGCCAACGTCGTCACCGCGATCACCGCGCTGATCCTCTTCGCGGTCGCGACCGCTGAGGTCAAGGGCTTTGCGCTGATGCTGCTGATCGGCACCGCCGTGTCGCTGATCACCGCCGTCGCCGCCACGCGCGCGATGCTCGGCCTGCTCGCCGGGTTCCGCTGGTTCGACAATCCGAGGTTCATGGGGGCATCGCCCGCCGAATGATCAAGTACCTGCAACGCGACTACATGGGGCACCGCAGGGTGTTCTACGGCATCACCGCCGCGGTGATCGTCCTGAGCATCACCGCGCTCGGCGTGCGCGGGCTCAACCTGGGCATCGACTTCAAGGGCGGCGTGCAGATCACGTTCAGGACCGCACAGCCGACCTCCCTGACCCTGGTGCGCGACCAGACGAGCGCGATCGGGCGCAAGGACGCCGTCGTGCAGGGCCGCGGGCAGTCGTCCGCCGGCGGCGAGTCGTACAAGAGCTTCCAGATCCGCGTCAAGAAGCTCTCGACGCTGCAGCAGAACAAGCTCTCGAGCCTCCTCGACACGAAGGTGCACGCGCAGGCGCAGGGGATCAAGAACGTCTCGTCGAGCTTCGGCCGTCAGATCGCACGCTCGGCGATCATCGCGATCCTCTTCTCGCTGCTCGTGATCACGCTGTACATCACGCTGCGGTTCCACGGGCTCGCGTTCGCCATCCCGGTGATCGCGGCGGTGCTGCACGACATCCTGCTCACGGTCGGCGTCTACTCGCTCACCGGACGGGAGGTGACCGAATCGACGGTCGCCGCGGTGCTCACCGTGCTCGGGTACTCGATCTACGACACGATCATCATCTTCGACCGGATCCGGGAGAACATCCCGATCATGCGGCGTGCGTCGTTCGCGACGATCACGAACATCTCGTTGTGGGAGACGCTGCGCCGCTCGATGGCGACGACCTTCATCACGCTGCTGCCGGTGGGCGCGCTGTTCTTCTTCGGCGGCTCGACGCTGAAGGACTTCGCCTTCGCGCTCCTGATCGGCATCACCTCGGGCGCCTACTCGTCGCTCTTCATCGCGGCGCCGCTGCTGACGACGTGGAAGGAGCGCGAGCCGGAGTACGCGCGGCGCAAGGGCACCGCCCAGCCGCTCGAGGCGGCCGTCGGTGCGAGGGTGCTGGCGCGCGCCCAGCATGCGGCGGCCCGGGAGCCGGTGCCCGCGACCCCCGTCGACGTCGTCCAGGCGGTCGTCGGCGACAACGGCGACTCCGAGGCGAAGCGCGAGCGGCGCCGCCAGCGCAGAAAGGCACGGCCGCATGGCAGAGCCCGCTAAGGACATGCCCGCTGAGGACATGCCCATCGAGGACGTGCCGACCGGCGGTCGGACGCCGGAGCGCGACCCGCTCGAGCGCCTGCTCGGTTTGCTCGGGCCCCGCCTCGACGAGGCGCGGTCGCTCCTCGACGACGCGACGTCGCGCTGGCGCGGCGACGCACTTCGGGTCGGCGAGGGGACGAAGCGGCGCGCTCAGGACCTGGCGCGCGAGGCCGGCCTCGTGACGCGAGACGAGCTGGACGAGCTCGACCTCCGCGTCGCCCAGCTCGAGCACCGGCTGCGCCTGCTCGAAGACGGCTGAGCCCGCGCAACAGCGGCCGTCCGCGGCCCCTGCTACCGTGGGCGTCACGGAACGCGGATCGGCCGCTTTCCCGTGAGGTCACGTCTCCTGCATCGGACACGCGATCTCGACGTCCGAAGGAGTTGAGACAAGTGACAGACTTTCGTTCCCTCGGGGTGTCCGAGGACGTTTGCGAAGTGCTCGCGGCGCGCGGGATCGAGGCGCCGTTCCAGATCCAGGCGCTGGTGATCCCGGAGGCGCTGCGCGGCGGCGACGTGCTCGCCAAGAGCCCGACCGGCTCGGGGAAGACGCTCGCGTTTGCGATCCCGATCGTCGAGCGCGGCCCGGAGAGCGCTCCGTTCGCGCTGGTGCTCGTGCCGACCCGCGAGCTCTGCGTCCAGGTGACGGAGGAGTTCGCGCTGATCGCGGGCGACCGCCTGAAGGTGGCGTCGGTCTACGGCGGCGTGCCGCTGAAGGCACAGGCCGACGAGGCCCGTTCCGCGCACGTGATCGTGGCGACGCCGGGACGCCTGCAGGATCTCGTCGACCGCCGGCTGGTGTCGCTCGACCCGGTGTCGGTGCTCATCCTCGACGAGGCCGACCGGATGCTCGACATGGGCTTCAAGCCGCAGGTCGACCGCCTGGTGCGCCGGCTGCGCGACGACCGGCAGACGATGTTCTTCTCGGCCACGCTCGACGGCGAGGTCGGGGAGCTCGCCCGCCGGTACACGCATTTCGCGGCGCGCTTCGAGGGCGAGCTGCCGGCCGACCGCCGCAGCGGCGACGTCGACCATCGCTTCGTGCCGGTGACGGCCGACAACAAGGTGACCACGCTCGTCGACCTGCTCCGGGCGGAGGAGCGCGGTCTCGTGCTCGTCTTCGTGCGCACGAAGGCGGGCGCCGACCGGCTCGTCGAGAAGCTGCGCCGCCACGCGGTCGACGCGGTCGCGATCCACGGCGACAAGGGCCAGGCGCAGCGCGAGAAGGCGCTTGCGCGGTTCGACGCCGGCAAGGTGCGTACGCTCGTCGCCACCGACGTCGCCGCGCGCTGGCTCGACGTCGACGACATCACGCACGTGATCAACTTCGATCCGCCGGAGGAGCCGTCGGTCTACACCCACCGTGTCGGCCGTACCGGGCGCGCCGGCAAGGGCGGCGTCGGCATCACGCTCGTCCTGCCCGAGCAGCAGGCCGACGTGTCGCGCGTCGCGCGCCTGCAGGGGCACGTCGAGCGGTTCCAGGAGACGGGCATGCAAGTCGCGAAGCCGAGGCTCCTCTACACGTCCCGGCGCCGAGGCGGCCGCTCGAAGTGGTAGACGGAGAACGGCTGACCCGGAAGCAGGCAGACGCCCTGCGCGCCGAGGTCGAGGAGCTCGAGGGGCCGCGCCGCGACGAGGTCGTCGCCGCGATCAAGAAGGCCCGCGAGTTCGGCGACCTGTCGGAGAACTTCGAGTACCACGCGGCGAAGAACGAGCAGGGGCTGCTCGAGGCGCGGATCCGCACCCTGCGGGCGCGGCTCGACGGCGCAGAGATCGTCGAGGATGCATCGACCGACGTCGTCGGCATCGGCTCCGTCGTCGAGGTCGAGCAGGACGGCGGCCGGACGATGCAGGTGGAGGTGAGCGCGGTCGGCGGCGCGGGCACGGTCTCGCCGTCCTCGCCGCTCGGCGCGGCGCTGCTCGGCCGCAAGCCCGGCGATTGCGTCGACGTGCAGGCGCCCAAGGGCGCCTGGCGCGCGACGATCCGGCGTATCGCGTAACGTCGCGCGATTTGCAGGCGTTTCGCCGCATCATGCAACACTAGGCGCGTGGCCGCCCGCCCCAAGCAGCGCAACCTCGGCCGTCTGAGCGAGATCGCCCAGGTGGCCGTGCGCCACGGCTTCGGCTACGTGATCGACGGGCGCAAGGGGGTCGCGGCGGCCGGCGACCACGGCACCGCCAGGGGCCGTCACCTGCGCGAGATGCTGGACGAGCTCGGTCCGACCTTCGTGAAGTTCGGGCAGCTGCTCTCCACGCGTCCGGACGTCGTGCCGCCGGACATCATCGCCGAGCTGCGGGGCCTGCAGGACGACGTCCGCCCGTTTCCGTATCCCGACGTCGAGCGGACGATCCGGGAGCAGCTCGGCCAGCCGATCGAACGGCTGTTCACCGAGTTCGACGAGCAGCCGCTCGCGGCCGCGTCGATCGGACAGGTGCACCGGGCGACGCTCCCGAACGGCCGGCAGGTCGTCGTCAAGGTGCAGCGGCCGAGCGCGCCGCAGAAGATCGAGGCGGACCTCGCGCTCATGTATCAGGCCGCGCGGCTCGCGAAGGAGCGCATCCGGGCCCTCGACTTCATCGACGCCAACGAGATCGTCGACGAGTTCTCGCGCTCGATCCGGCAGGAGCTCGACTACCGCCTGGAGGGACGCAACGCCGACGGCTTCCACCGGAACTTCGCCGGCCATCCGCACGTGGCCGTGCCGAAGGTCTACTGGTCGTACACCCGGGCGCGCGTGCTCACGCTCGAGCGACTCGAGGGCGTGCAGCTCGCCGACCTCGACATCGAGCGCTGGACGATGGACCAGCGGCGGCGGCTCGCATACCTGGTCGCCGAGACGTGGATGACCATGATCTTCCGCCACGGCTTCTTCCACGGCGATCCGCACCCCGCCAACATCCTGGTGCTCTCGCCGGAGCGGATCGGGCTCGTCGACTTCGGACTGACCGGGAAGCTCACCGACGACGACATGTCGAAGCTGACGCGGCTCTTCATCGACGCGGCGTCGGAGAACATCGAGCTCCTCCCGAAGCGGCTCGCGGACCTCGGGGTGCGGTATCCCAAGGAGCGCGAGGAGCAGTTCGTCTCGGAGCTGCGCGAGCTGTACCACCGGTACTACGGCGCGAGCCTGCAGGAGATCGACCCGATCCAGGTGATCCGGGAGGCGTTCACCCTCATCTACTCGATGAACCTGCGCCTGCCCACGCGATTCGTGATGCTCGACAAGGCGATCGCCACCCTGGGGTCGGTCGGCATCGAGCTGTATCCCGACTTCAACGTCTTCGAGATCGCGAAGCCGTACGCGCGCGCCCTGATGCTGGAGCGCTTCACCCCGCGGCGGGTCGCGCTGCGCGCGCGCCGGGAGGGGTGGCGGCTGACCCAGATGGCGGCGGAGCTGCCCTACCAGGTGCACGAGACGCTGGAACAGGTGCGAGACGGCCAGATCGAGGTCGGCTTCGTGCACAAGGGGCTCGACGAGTTCATGTCGAAGCTCGACGTGCTCTTCAACCGGCTCGTGATCGCGCTCGTCGTCACCGGCGGGCTGATCGGGTCGAGCCTGATCGGGATCTTCGCGAAGAGCGGCCCCCATCTGCTCGGGCTGCACGTCGTATCGGTGATCGGCTTCGGCCTCTCCACGATCCTCGGCGCGTGGCTGCTCTGGAGCGTCGTGAAATCTGGCCGCCTGTGAGCCGCGGTGATAGCTTCGTGCGATGACCGGAATCCAG
Organism: Gaiellaceae bacterium; assembly: GCA_050697615.1. Classification (GTDB taxonomy): domain Bacteria; phylum Actinomycetota; class Thermoleophilia; order Gaiellales; family Gaiellaceae; genus PALSA-600. Next base: position 5,475 of record JBOGZX010000545.1, on the reverse strand, counting down.
AGAGGGGCCTACCAGCTCTACCGAGTGCTTGTCGCCGCGATCGCCGCGGCCTGTGTCGTACAGATCTTCTTCGCCGGCCGCGGAGCCTTCGGGGTCAGCGGCAGCGCCAAGCTCGACGACCAGTCGAGCTTCGACCCGCACCGCATCCTGGGCGAGATCATCGCGATCGCTGCGGTGCTCGCATTCGTGTGCGCGCTCGTCGTGTGGCGTGATCGGAAGTTGATCGGCTTCGCGTTCGCGCTCGCCGTGATGGCCGAGGTGATCCAGCACGCGCTGGCGTTGCCGAAGCATCCGTGGATCGCGGGGCTGCACGCCGTCGACGGTGTCGGCATCCTCGCGCTGTCGGGCTGGCTCGCGCACGCCGCGTGGGCCGGGTCGCGCAGGGAGGTGCCGAAAGCGGCGCCGTCCCCCGCAGTCGACTGAGGATCGATCGGCGCACAATCGTGCGATTGGACGACTGGTGGTCGTGCGGCGGCGGAGCTACCGTCGCCGCATGACCCCTCCGTCCGCGACCCTCCTACTGGCCGACGCCGAGCCCACGACGCGCGGGTTTCTCGAGCGGCATCTCCCCGACGACGGCTTCCTCCTCGCGGGCGCCGGTGCTCCCTTCGACCTCGTGCTCGCCGGCGACGTCAGCGGCGTCGACCGCTGGCTCGATCGCGCGCCGGTGATCGTGCTCGGGCGGGAGGCGGCGGACTCGGTCGACCGCATCCACGCGTTCCGCCGCGGCTGTGACGACTACGTCGCGCCGCCGTTCGACTATCAGGAGCTGGTCGAGCGGATCCGCGCCGTCCTCCGCCGGGCGGGCGCTCGGACGGGCGACCTCGTGGAGGCGCCCCCGCTCCGCATCGACACACGGACGCGCGACGTCCGGGTCGCGGGCATGCAGGTCGTGCTCTCGCAGAAGGAGTACGAGCTGCTGCTGTGTCTGGCGCGCGAGCCGGACCGCGTGTTCACGAAGGCCGAGCTCCTGCGGGACGTGTGGGACTACCGGGTGCTCACACGGACGCGGACGCTCGACTCGCACGCCTCACGCGTCCGGCGCAAGCTGCGCGAGGCGGGGGCGCGCGTCGAGCTCGTCGACAACGTCTGGGGCGTCGGCTACCGCCTGCGGCCGATCGAGATCGGGGAGGTGGACGCCTAGCTGGTAGTCCACAAGACCACTAGATGGTAGTCTGATGGGCGCAAATGCTGACCGACGTGAACCCGTTCGTCTACTCGCACCCGGTCGCGCCCGAGGAGATCATCGACCGCGACAGCGAGACGCGGGAGTTGTTGACGAACGCCGTCGGCGGGCACTACGTGCGGCTCTACGCGCCCCGCAAGTTCGGCAAGACCAGCCTGCTGCAGCGGGCGCTGGCCGACGGCGAGCGGGAGGAGGGGCTGATTCCCGTGCTCGTCGACCTCTACCGCGTCGTCTCGATCGCCGACGTCACCGTTCGGCTCGAGCGCGCCTACGCCCGTCATCTGAAGGGCGCCGTGCGCTCTCGCGTGGATCAGTTCCTCCAGCGAACCGGAATCGGCCTGTCGTTGGGGGCGCACGGGATCAGCGCGCGGATCCAGCTCGACCCGCGGGTCGAGCCGCTGCCCGCGCTGCACGCGCTGCTCGACCTGCCGCTCCGCCTCGAGCAGAGCGGCGGCTATCGCGCACTCGTCGCCTTCGACGAGTTCCAGGACATCCGGAAGGTGCCCGAGCTCGACGGCCTCGTCCGCAGCCACATCCAGTACCACGGCGAGATCGCCTCGTACGTCTTCGCCGGATCGGAGCCCGGGTTGATGGAGCAGCTCTTCGAGGACCGCGATCGTCCACTCTACGGTTCCGCCGTGCCGATGCGCCTGGGGCGGTTGGCGCACGACGACGTCGGCGGCTACGTCGCGGAGCGATTCGAGGCCACGGGCCGCGACGTGGGCGAGGCGCTGGGTCCGCTGCTGCAGGCGGCCGCGGGCCACCCGCAGAGGGCGATGCTGCTGGCCCATCGTCTGTGGGCGCGCGTCGAGCCCGGGGAACCGGCGACGCTCGACGACTGGCACGAGGCGTACGAGGACGCGATCGCCGAGCTCGACGCGGAGTTCGACGCCGAATGGCGCCACCTGGACGTCTCCGAGCAGAAGACGCTGCGCTCGGTGCTCGGGGGCGGTGGATCGCCGTATCGCGGCGACGTGTTGAACCGGCTGGCGCTGACGAAGGACATGGTGCGAAAGGCGCTGCCGCGGCTCTCCGCCAGCGCGCTGATCGAACGCGTCGGCGACCGGCACGAGGTCGTCGACCCACTGTTCGCCGAGTGGATCCGTCGCGGTGCGGACCCCCCGGAGTAGCCTCTCTCGCAGATGACGCAGCAGGAGCGTGCCGACCTGTTCAGGCGGATGCACCTCGAGCCGCCGCTGCTCGTGCTGCCGAACGCCTGGGACGTCGCGAGTGCGAAGGCCTTCGCCCCGCTGCCCGGGTGCCGCGCGATCGCCACCTCGAGCGCGGCGGTCGCGCTCTCGCTCGGCTGGGAGGACGGCGAGCAGGCGCCGGCCGAGGAGATGGTGCGCGCAGCCGGACGCATTGCGGCCGCGGTCGACCTGCCCGTGTCCGCCGATCTCGAAGCGGGCTACGGCGACCCGGTCGGGACTGCACGCGCGGCGTGGGACGCGGGCGTCGTCGGGATGAACTTCGAGGACTCGTCCGCCGGCGAGCTGGCGACGATCGAGCAGCAGACGGTGCGCATCGCCGCGATTCGCGACGCAGTTCCCTCGCTCGTCCTGAACGCACGCGTCGACGTGTTCGTCAACGGATCGGAGGACGTGGCGGAGGCGGTCGAGCGCGGCAACGCCTACCTGCGCGCCGGCGCCGACTGCGTCTACCCGATCCTCTGCCCGACCCCGGCGATCGCCGAGCTGGCGGGCAGGATCGACGGCCCGATCAACGTCATGGCGCGGCGGGACGTCCCCGCTCCCGCGGAGCTGCAGGCGCTCGGCGTTGCGCGCCTGACCTGGGGCTCGGGCCTCGCGGCCGCGGCCCGGGCCCGAGCGGTCGAGATCGTCGCCGACGCGCTCAACGGTGGATGACGCGGGCGGTGCGGCCGCGGGTCACGTAGCTGAACGTCCACCGCAGCAGGACGAGCAGCCTGTTCTCGAAGCCGACGAGGTAGGCGAGGTGCACCGCGAGCCAGGTGATCCAGGCCGCGAAGCCCCACAGGTGGATGCCCTTGACGTCCGCGACTGCCCGCGAACGGCCGATCGTGGCGAGGTTGCCCTTGTCGCGGTAGTGGAACGGCTCCGTCCGTCCGGCGGCGACGCTCTTCGCGACGTGCCGTCCCTGCTGCATCGCGACGGGTGCGACGCCAGGCAGTTGCTGCACGTCGCCGCTCACGGACCGGACGGCCGCCATGTCGCCGATCGCGAACACCTCCGGCCGGCCGCGCAGCGTCAGGTCCGGCTCGACGATCACGCGGCCCGCGCGGTCGACCTCGCCGCCGGACCCGTCCGCGAGCTGACGTGCGAGGGGAGACGCGGTGACGCCGGCCGCCCAGACGGCCGTCCGTGCGGCGATCGTCGAGCGCTCGCCGTCCCGCGGTTGCACGGCGATCGTCCCGTCCGCGACGTCGACGACCGTCGTAGAGAGCATCAGCGTGACGCCGAGGCTCTCGAGCGCCTTTGCGGCGTGCCGCGAGAGCGACGGCGGAAAGGCGCCGAGCACCCGGTCGGCCGCCTCCACCAGCAGCACGCGGGCTCGGCGCGTGTCGACGGCGCGGTAGTCGCTCTTCAACGTGTCCCGCGCCATCTCGGCGATCTGTCCGGCCATCTCGACTCCGGTCGGGCCGGCCCCGACGACCACGAACGTCAGCCAGCCGTCGCGAAGGGCTGCGTCGGCCTCGAGCTCGGCGGCCTCGAACGCGGACAGGATGCGCGACCGGAGCGCGAGCGCGCCCTGCAGCGACTTCAGCTCGGGCGCGTACTCGGCCCAGTCGTCATGGCCGAAGTACGAGTACGCGGAGCCGCCGGCGACGACGAGCACGTCGTAGGGAATCGCGGTCTGCTTCGCGTCGTTCGGGAGCCGGTCGAGCGTCACCTCGCGGGCGTCGAGGTCGAACCCGGAAGCCTCGGCCAGCAGTACGCGGGTGTTCTGCTGCCGCCGCACGATCCGCCGCAGAGGTGCTGCGATCTCCGCCGACGACAGCGCACCGGTGGCGACCTGGTAGGCGAGCGGCTGGAAGAGGTGGAAGTTCTGCCGGTCGACGAGCGTCACCTGCACGTCGGCACGGCGGAGGCCGCGGACGGCCTGCAGCCCGCCGAAGCCTCCGCCGACGACGACCACGCGCTTCAGGCGAGAATCGCCCCCTCGAGCTGCAGCAGCTCGAGCTTGCGATCGAGCCCGCCGGCGTAGCCGGTCAGCGATCCGTTCGCTCCGAGGACGCGATGGCAGGGCAGCACGATCGGAATCGGGTTCCGGTTCATCACCGTTCCGATCGCGCGCGCTGCGCGCGGCCGCCCGACCCGCGCGGCGAGTGCGCCGTAGGTCGTCGTCTGTCCGTACGGGACCTGCGCGAGCTCGTGCAGCACCTCGGCGTTGAACGAGGCTACGCGGAGGTCGAGCGGCAGGTCGAAGCGGTCGCGGCGGCCGTCGAAGTACTCGTCGAGCTCGCGACGCACGTCGTCGAGCGGCGACCGGAGGACGCGAACGCCGAAGATGCGCGCGAGCTCCTCCTCCTGGCCGTCGGGCCCGAAGTGGATGCGGGCCAGACCACGCTCCGTCGCCGCGACCAGCAGGTCGCCGATCGGCGAGTCCACGATGTCGTAGCGTACGTCGACGAGCCCCTCGCGCACGGCGAGCGTGCGGAAGGCGGCGTCGAGCTCAGGTGTGACGTTCATGTGTCCTCCTCAGTCTGCGAACGCCGGACGATGCCGCGGCGCGTGCGGCTTGCTCGGACGAGCCGAGCGCGTCGGCGATCCGGGCGTAGGGGAGGTCGTAGCCGTAGCGGAGCACGACCGCCGCCCGTTCGGTGGGCGGAAGCTCGCCGGTCAGGTGCTCCAGCTCGCGAAACGAGTCCCGCTGCAGGTCGGCTGCGGGCTCATCTGCTTGTAACAGACTGTTACTTGCGGTGGTTCGCAGCTCGTCCATCGCCACGTTGGTCGCGATCGTGAAGACCCACGCGCGCAGATGCCGGCCGTCTCGCAGCCGCCCGTACGCGCGCAGGGCACGCACGTAGGTCTCCTGCCACGCGTCCTCGGCCCGGGGGCCGAGCAGCCGCCGCAGGTAGCCGAGCACCTCGTCGCGGTGCGCCAGGTAGAACCGCTCGAACGGCGGGATCGGCTGTGCTCCGGTCACGTTCCCCATCATCGATGAAACGTGGGAGGCTGCGGAGCTGTGAGATGCGCGGTGGTCGGGCACGTCGAATGGGTCGAGTTCGCGCACGTGGGCCATATGCCCGTTGCGGGCGAGATCGTGCACGCGCAGGCGGTCTGGGAGGAGCCGGCGGGCGGCGGCGCGGT
>JBOGZX010000544.1:0-9757 GCA_050697615.1 Gaiellaceae bacterium | reverse complement strand
TCGACCGCCTCGTCGGCGCTTCCCGGCGCGACCTCCAGGGCGAGCCGGAACCGTGCGGTCCGGGCGAGCTCCGACACGAGGTGATCGAGCACCGGAAGGCCCGTCGCGACGTTGGCGCTGCCCTCGTGCGCGAGCGCGACGCGGACGCCTGTCTGTGTGCCGGACATCTCGGCGTGAGCGTACCGGCTCGCAGCGCCCGGATCGGCCTAAACCTCGACGCGCTCGATGTGCGCCCCGAGCGCGCGCAGGCGCTCGTCGATGCGCTCGTAGCCCTTGTCGATCTGGTGCGCGTCGCCGATCGTCGACCTGCCCTCGGCGCAGAGCGCCGCGATCACCATCGCCATCCCGGCACGGATGTCGGGGCTGGACATGCGCTGGCCGTAGAGCTGCGCCGGCCCGGTGATGACGACGCGGTGCGGGTCGCACAGGATGATCCGCGCGCCCATCGACACCAGCTTGTCGACGAAGAAGAGACGGCTCTCGAACATCTTCTCGAACACGAGGATCGTCCCCTTCGCCTGCGTCGCGATGATCACTGCGATCGACGTGAGGTCGGCGGGAAACTGCGGCCACGGCCCGTCCTCGACCTTGGGGATCGCGCCGCCCAGGTCGTCGACGATCTCGAGCTGCTGCCCCGGCGGGACACGCACCCAGTCGGCGCCCAGCTCCACCTCGATGCCGAAGCGCCGCAGCACCGGCAGGATCGGCCAGAGGTCGTCCGGCGCGATCCCGTCGATCGTGATGTCGCCGCCGGTGACGGCGGCCATCCCGATGAAGCTGCCGACCTCGATGTGCTCGGGCGCGATCGCGTGCTCGCCGCCCGAGAGCCGCTCGACCCCGTCGATCTCGAGAACGTTCGAGCCGACGTTCGCGATCCGCGCGCCGAGCGTGACGAGGAAGCAGCAGAGGTCTTGCACGTGCGGCTCGCTCGCCGCGTTCGAGATCGTTGTGTGACCGGGAGCGAGCGTCGCGGCCATGACGGCGTTCTCCGTCGCCATCACCGACGGCTCGTCGAGATGGATGTGCCCGCCGCGGAGCGTCCCGCCCAGCTCGTACCGCTCGCCGTAGTCGAGCTCCGCGCCGAGCTCGGCGAATGCGTGGATGTGCGGATCGAGGCGGCGGCGGCCGATCACGTCGCCGCCGGGAGGTGGCACGCTGGCGCGTCCGTGGCGTGCGAGAAGCGGTCCCGCGAGCAGGAACGACGCGCGGATCTGGCTCGCGAGCTCGTCGTCGACCTCGTGGCCGACGTCCAGCGCCTGCACACGCACCTCGTTCACGCCCACCCACTCGGCGTCGGCGCCGAGATCCGCGAGCAGCGCGAGCATCGTGTCGACGTCGCGGATGCGCGGCACGTTCCGGAGGGTCACGGGCTCGTCGGTGAGCAGGCAGCCGGCGAGGATCGGCAGGACGCCGTTCTTGTTGCCGGAGGCGCGAACCCTTCCGGAGAGCGGGTGCCCTCCCTCGATCACGAACGACTCGGCCAGAGGTCTGACGACGGTCGAGGCCACCAGGGCGACTATGCTACCCCGCTCGTGAGCCCGACCCGCGACCAGGCATGGGAGACGCTGACGCGCTACACGTCCAGCGAGGCGCTGCTGCGGCACGCGCTCGCGGTCGAGGCGTCGACCGCATCCTATGCGGCCCAGTTCGGCGACGACGAGGAGCTCTGGCGCGTCGCCGCGCTCCTCCACGACTTCGACTACGAGATCCACCCCACGCTCGACGAGCACCCGCAGGATGGTGCGCCGATCCTGCGCGAGGAGGGCTACCCGGAGGTCGTGATCGACGCGGTGCTCTCGCACGCGAACCACCTTTCGCTTCCCCGCGACACGCCGCTGAAGCGGTCGCTCTTCGCCTGCGACGAGCTGTCGGGCTTCGTCCACGCCTGCGGTCTCGTGCGGCCGACGGGCCTCGAGGGCCTGGAGCCGAAGTCGGTGAAGAGGAAGTTGAAGCAGCCGTCCTTCGCGGCCGGAGTGTCGCGCGACGACGTCTACGAGGGCGCCGAGCTGCTCTCGCTCTCGCTGGACGAGCACATCGCGAACGTCGTCGCCGCGCTGCAGCCGATCGCCGGCGAGCTCGGGCTGCGCACCGACGCCGCGTAGGTCAGCCGGCCGCCGCGAGGCCCTCGAGCAGGCGCTCGAGGTCGCTCTCGTCGTTCCACCAACCCACGGACGCGCGCAGCAGCCCGGTGCCCGGCAGCTCGCGGAGGACGACGTCGCGCTCGAACAGCGCCGCGACGGCGTCGGCGGTGTCGTCCGGCCCGACGCCGCGCGCACGGAAGGAGACGAGCGTCGCCTGGCCCCGCTGCGTCACGACCTCGTGCCCGTCGGCCGCGAGCGACTCACGGAAGCGCTCTGTGAGCCCGCGCGCCCGCGCGAACCGGCCGGCGGGTAGATCGACCAGCGCCGCCTCGAGGCCGGCGAGCGACGCCGCAGGCGCGAACGCCGTGTCGAAGCGCGCGGCGCCCGGCTTCGGCTCCCACGTGCCCGCGGCGATGTCGTAGTCCGCCTGGGACGGGTAGGCCACGAGCCGCGGCGGCAGGTCGTCGGCGTCGCGAACGGCGAGCGCGCCGGTCGCATCCGGCCCGCACAGCCACTTCTGCGCGCTGACGGTGTAGTAGTCGGCGGCCGACGCGTCGACGTCGATCGCGCCGGCGGACTGGGCGCCGTCGACGAGCACCGGCACGCCGGTCGCCTCGCGCAGCTCGCGCCACGGGAAGATCGTGCCGTCGATCCACGAGACGGCCGAGAGCGCGATCAGCCGGGTGCGACCCGTCACCTCGGCGCGGATCGCGTCGAAGATCTCCGCCGCGCGCAGGTTCCGGACCGGCACGATCCGCAACCGTGCGCCCGAGGCAACGAGCGGGCCCGCGAGCCCGAAGTGCTCCGCGTCGGTCGTCACGACCTCGTCCTCGGGCCCGAGCCCGAGGCCGGACACGACCACGTGCACACCCTGGGTCGTCGAGTCCGTCAGCGCCAGGTGGTCGCCGGGGACACCGAGCAGCTCGGCGAGCAGCGCACGGACCCGGTCGCGGCGGGCAAGCATCTCCTCGAAGTACGCGCGGCCGCCCCGACCGTTCTCGGCCTCCCAGGCGTGCAGGGTCGCCATCGCCTCGATCGTGGCGCGAGACAGAGGCCCGAAGGTGCCCGCGTTCAGGTATGCACGCCGCCGCAGCACCGGAAAGCGCTCGCGTTCGGCTGCGAAGCCGTTCACCGGATCTCGACCTCCACGGGCGCATGATCGGACAGGAGACGCCCATCGTGCTCGCGGAGCGCGTCGGGCCAGCGCCGAACGGGGCTCGACGCGGCGCCCCTGACAAGCAGCTGGTCGATCCCGGGCGACGCTTTCGAGAACCCCCACTCGGGCCCCGCCAGGTCTCGGAGCGTGCGTGACTCCGACTCCGTGACGTTGAAGTCGCCGGCGAGCACGACCACGTCATCGGGCTTCGCCTCCGACACCGCGAACCACGCGGCGCGCAGCAGCTCGGCGTCGGCGAGCCGCCGGTCGGCCGCGTAGCTCGTGCAGTGCAGGTTCGCGACGAGGAGTGTCCTACCGTCGCCGCTCTCGACCCTCGCCGCCTGCGCGATCCTCCGCTCCCGCGCCCAGGCGAGCCGGGCGAGCGGCCCGAGCCCGAGCGCACACGCCTGCGCGTTCCGGAAGCGGCGCGTGTTGAGGGTGAGCGCACGGTGCCCGACGAGCCGTAGGCGTGGCGAGAGCATGATCGCGTTCCCCTGCCCGGCGAACGCCGAGCGGATGAGGCCGTGGTTCGGCGCCGTCAGCGCACGGCCGGCCGCGCGCGTGATCGGCAGCGGCCCGAGCCGCGGCGGGGCGGCGACGTCGCCCACGGTGAAGCGGTCGAGCGCCCACGCCGGGACCTCCTGCGCACACAGCACATCCGGGCCGTCGCCCGTCGCGAGCCGCAGCATCTCGTCGAGGAACGCGTGCCGCTGCGGCGGCTCGGTGTTGCCGTGGAACAGGTTCCAGCTCCGGACGAGCACACGTCTACGCTACTTCGGTGCGCGTGCTGCTCGCCGATCCGCCCGCCTTCACGCCGTGGTACGACCACGAGCTGGCGTCGGCACTGGCGCGCGCGGGCGCCGACATCGAGCTGGCCACTTCCCATTTCCGCTTCGGCGAGCTTCCCGCCCCTGACGGCTACCGGCGCAGCGAGCGCTTCTATCCGCTCTCGTCGCGCCTCTTCCGGCGCTCGCGTCTGCGCCTGCCGCTGAAGGCGGCGGAGCATCTCGGCGTACTGGCGTCGCTCGCCCGCGCGGGCCCCGACGTCGTCCATGTGCAGTGGCTCGCCCTGCCGCAGGCAGATCTCCGCCTGCGCTTTCGCCGCCCGTCGGTCTTCACGGCCCACGACCTGCTGCCGCGCCGCACGGCCGGCCGCACCGACCTCTGGCAGAGGCTGCTTCGCCGCTTCGACCGTGTCGTCGTCCACTCCGAACACGGCCGGGAGACGCTGGCGGCGCTCGGGGTCGACGCACGCGTGATCCCGCATCCCGTGTATCCGAGCGCCGCGGCGCGGGCCGACGACGGGCGGACGCTGCTGTCGCTGGGCGTGATCCGTCCGTACAAGGGACTGCCGGACGCGATCGAGGCGACGCGGCGAATCGCCGACGCGCGCCTGCTCGTGGCCGGCGATGCGGCGATGCCGCTCGACGGGCTTCGCGACGCCGAGCGAGTCGAGTGGCGGCTCGGCTATCTCCCGAAGGTCGAGCTCGACCGCGCTCTCTCGGAGGCGACCGTGGCGGTCTTTCCCTACCGGGCCGAGCTCGACCAGTCGGGAGCGCTGCTGCAGGCACTCGGAGCGGGCGTGCCCGCCGTCGTCTACGACGTCGCCGGGCTCGGCGAGCCGGTACGCCGGTTCGGGGCGGGTACCGTCGTCGCCGCCGGCGATGTCGACGCGTTCACCGGGGCCGTCCGTGCGCTGCTCGACGATCCGGCGGCGCTCGCGGCGGCACGTGCCGGCGCCGACGCGGCCCGGCACGAGCTGACGTGGGATGTCGCCGCCGAGCAGCACCTCGCGCTGTACGGGGAGCTCGTGTGATCTTCCGCCGCACGCGCTACGGCGAGGTGGTCGGCGCCCAGCTCGAGCTGTTCCGCCGCGAGCATCGCGACGTGCTCGACGACGTGGCGGCGCAGCTCGTGCGCTACAACGCCGCCGACCGGGACGAAGCCGAGGAGCTGTACGGCGACTACGTCGACGCCGTCGAGACCGGCACCGAGATCCTCGCCGGCATCCGCGATCACTATGCTCGCTCGCTCGACGAGCCCGACCCGTACGTGCGTGCGTTCAACCGCATTGTCGCAAGGGACTTGCCCGAGTATGCCCTCGAGATCGAGAATCGGTAGCGATGCCCGAGCGGATCGAGGATTACGGACTCGTCGGCGACCTGCAGACCGGCGCGCTCGTCAGCCGGGACGGGTCGCTCGACTGGCTCTGCTTCCCCCGCTTCGACTCGGGGGCCTGCTTCGCCGCCCTGCTCGGCTCGAGCGACGACGGCCGCTGGCTGCTCGCGCCCAGGTCGGGCGGGCCCGCCACCGAACGCCGCTACCGGGAGAACACACTCGTGCTCGAGACCGAGTGGAAGACGTCGACGGGCCGGGTGCGGGTGATCGACTTCATGCCGCCGAGAGGCCGGAAGCCCGACATCGTCCGCATCGTCGAGGGGCTCGAGGGCAGGGTCGAGATGCGGACGGAGCTGGTGATGCGCTTCGACTACGGCAGCACGCTCCCGTGGGTTCGGCGCCTCGAGGACGGCACGCTCACGGCCGTCGGCGGGCCGGACGGGCTCGCGCTGCGCACGCCGATCGACCTGGAGCCCGAGGGGATGACGCACACGGCGGAGTTCACCGTGCGCCGGGGCGACCGCGTGCCCTTCGTCCTCACCTGGTTCCCGTCGGCGGAGCGGCCGCCGACGTCGGTCGTCGCCGAGCATGCGCTCGTCGAGACCGAGAAGTTCTGGCGCGGGTGGATCAAGCACTGCCGCTACGACGGCGACTACGCGGAGGCGGTGCACACCTCGCTGATCGCCCTGAAGTCGCTCACGTACCTGCCGACGGGCGGGATCGTCGCTGCGCCGACGACGTCGCTGACGGAGCTGATCGGCGGCGTTCGCAACTGGGACTACCGCTACTGCTGGCTGCGCGACGCGACGTTCACGCTGATCGCGATGATGAACGCCGGCTTCACGGACGAGGCGCGCCGCTGGCGCGACTGGCTGCTCAGAGCGGTCGCGGGCGACCCGGAGAAGATGCAGATCCTCTACGGCGTCGCCGGCGAGCGGCGGGTGCCCGAGTTCGAGCTCGACTGGCTCTCCGGCTACGCCGGCTCGGCTCCGGTGCGGGTCGGCAACGCGGCCCACGAGCAGTTTCAGCTCGACGTGTACGGCGAGGTGATGGACTCTCTGCACCTCGCGCGCACGCACGGCCTCAGTCCGGACGATCACGCGTGGTCGCTGCAGCGCAAGGTGATGGACTTCCTCGAGGGTGCGTGGGACCAGCCGGACGAAGGAATCTGGGAGGTGCGCGGGCCGCGACGCCACTTCACGCACTCGAAGGTGCTGGCTTGGGTCGCCTTCGACCGCGCGATCGCAGGTGTCGAGCGGCTCGACCTGCGCGGGCCGATCGACCGCTGGCGGCGCACGAGGCAGGAGCTGCACGAGGAGATCTGCCGCGAAGGGTTCGACGTGGGGCTGAACGCGTTCACCCAGTCCTACGGCTCGAAGGATCTCGACGCGTCGACGCTGCTCATTCCGCTCGTCGGCTTTCTGCCGCCGAGCGACGCGCGGGTGATCGGAACCGTGGAGGCGATCCAGCGCGACCTGACGCGCGACGGCTTCGTCGAGCGCTACGCGCAACAGCAGCACAACGACGTCGACGGCCTGCCCGGCGGCGAAGGAGTGTTCCTGCCGTGCTCGTTCTGGCTCGTCGACGCGTTGCTCATGATGGGGCGCGACGACGAAGCCCGCGCGCTGTTCGAGAAGCTGCTGGGGATCCGCAACGACCTCGGGTTGCTCGCCGAGGAGTACGACCCCGCGGCGAAGAGGCAGCTCGGAAACTTTCCGCAGGCGTTCACGCACGTCGGTCTCGTCAACTCGGCGTTCAACCTGTCCGAGCACGTCGGCCCGATGCAACAACGCACCGCTCTCGCCCGGCCCTGAGGTCGCGTCCGCGGAGAGCGGATGATCAACGGCGGCTGGGGGCGCGGGACGCTTCGAAGAGCTGCGCCAACTGTCCCGCGTCGAGGTCGCGCGCGTGCGCCTCGACCGAGAAGCCCAGCACGGGCGCGAGCCGCTTCAGTTGCAGCGGCGACAGCGACGGTCGAAGCGCCCGGCCGACCTTCTCGTGGGTGCCGAAGGACGCGTCGAGGAAGTGACGGTACGACTCGTGCAGCTCGGCAGGAACGCGCGGCGCGGCTCGCCGCTCGAAGGACAGGACCGCGGCGTCGACGCTCGGCGGCGGCGCGAACGCCGAACGGTCGAGCCGCCTGACGATCTCGACGTCGTACCAGGCCCGCCAGTAGCTCCCGCGAAGCGTGGAAGGGGAGACGGCCGCGTGCTTCGCTGCGAACTCCCACTGGACGATCACATCCGCGCGCCGGAGCGGCCTCGCCGGATCGCGCAGCAGGCGGTCGATGATCGCTCCCGAGCCGGCGAACGGCAGATTGGCGACGACCGCGAATTCCACGGCGGGCCAGTCGTACTCGGCTACGTCGGCCTCGACGATCGTGACGTCCTCGAGCCGGGCGAAGCGAACGCGAAGCCGATGCGCGAGAAACGGGTCGCGCTCGACCGCGGCGACCCGCGCACCCGTTGCGGCGATCGCCTGCGTGAGCATTCCCGTGCCGCCGCCGATCTCCACGACGAGGTCGCCGCGAGCGACGCCGGCGCCGGCGACGAGATCCGCTGCGAGCTGCCTACTGCGAAGGAAGTGACGGCCGCGCGCTTCCCTTGCGGGTCGCCGCCGAACGGCCACGGAGCATCGCCATCGTCATGGTGCGGCGATTCTACGGCAAGCGCGGCGGCCGTCGGAAACCGCCAACCGCGGTCTGACTCGAGTCTGACTCGAGTCTGACTCACGACCCGCCACGCGGGGTGGCGGCGCCGGGGTCCGTTCGTCCCTTCGAGACACGTACCTGGATTCGCGACGACCTCTCCAAGTCGCCGTCGTGGACTGCGATCGCCGAGGTCGGTGTCCCGAGCGCGTGACGAAGGCGTTGCAAATCCGCGGTCAGACTCCAGTCTGACTCAGGTCAGACGCCGTCTCCGGCGGAGCGCAGGTCGAACGGTGATCCAGGACGCTGCTCTTACTCGCGAGAGCTGTCGCCTCCGGGTGCTTTGCGGAGTCTCAGCGGTGACCGAAGTGATGTGCTCGTGGCAGCGCCGAGGTGACCTCCGCCTCGCTCGCCGCGGTGCGCGCCAGCGGGCCCAGCGAGGCGACCTCCGACACGACCAGGTTGACGTTGCGGCCGTGGTGCTCCAGCCGGCCGCGTGCGAGGATCAGCGGCTCGCCGCGGATGACGCCGCGATGGAGGTCGTACACCTGCGGCGGCACGATCAGGTTCGATTGTCCCTGCTCGTCCTCGAGCAGCATGAAGACGACGCCGTTCGCCGTCGCCGGCCGCTGACGCGCCACGGCCATGCCCGCCACCCGGACGATCGAGCCGTGCGGCGCCTCCGCGAGGTCGGTCGAGACCAGCACGTCCGCGTCGAGGTGCGGCCGCAGCAGCTCCAGTGGATGCACGCCGACCGAGAGCGACGTGTGCCGGTAGTCCGCCAGCATCAGCTCCCACGGCGTCTGCTCGGGAAGCTCGGGAGTCTCGGCCGTCGGCTCGAGCGGCAGCGCGAGCTGACGGCTGCCGCCCCTCACCGACTCGCCGCGCGCAGTCGCCCCGAGCTGCCAGAGCAGATCGCGTCGCCTCCCCCACTCGTCGCAGGCACCGGCGGCGACCAGCGCCTCGAGCACGCCGGCCTTGGCCGGCGCCCGGCGCGCGAGATCGCCGAGGCCCTCGTACGGGGCCTCGGCCTCGACCGCCTGCGCCTCCTGCTCGCCGACGGACTGCACGTAGCCGAGTCCCACCCGCACCGCACCACCCTCTTCGATCGTGCACTGCGCCCCGGAGCGGTTGACGTGCGGCGGGCGGACGTCCACGCCGCGCCGCTGCGCGTCGCGAACGAGCGACGACGGCGGATAGAAGCCCATCGGCTGCGCGTTCAGCAGCGCGCAGAGAAACTCAGCCGGGTAGTAGCGCCGGAGCCACGCCGACTGGTAGGCGAGCAGCGCAAATGCCGCGGCGTGCGACTTCGGAAACCCGAAGCCCGCGAAACCGACGAGCTTGTCGTAGATAGCGTGCGCCGTCGGCTCGTCGATGCCGTTGCCGAGGCAGCCTTCCACGAACCGCGGTCGGTATGCCTCGATCGCCTCCTCGCTGCGCTTGCGGCTCATCGCTCGGCGCAGCCCCTCCGCCTCGCCGATCGTGAAGCGTGCGGCGGCCATCGCCACGTCCAGCACCTGATCCTGGAAGACGACGACGCCGAGCGTGTCGCGAAGCGGATCCCGCAGCGACTCGTGCTCGACGGGAGGCTCGAAGCGCGGATCGTCGCGGCGCCTGCGCCGGTGCTCGATGTAGGGGTGCACCGCCTTGCCCTGAATCGGCCCCGGCCGGACCAGCGCGACCTGCACGGTGAGATCGTCGAGGTTCTCGGGGCGCGTCTGCAGCAGGCTCTGCATCTGCGCGCGACTCTCGATC
>JBOGZX010000543.1:0-3990 GCA_050697615.1 Gaiellaceae bacterium | reverse complement strand
AAGTAGCAGTGGACGTGGTCGATCCCGAACGGCAGCCGGAAGGTCGCACGCCGGATGCCGGGCTCGAGGTCATCCACACGGGAAAGGTTACGGGCGGCGGAGCTCGTCGGGAGCGCCGCCGCCCGTGTTCGGGGGCCGCTACTTCGCGTTCGCGAAGAGGTGGCCGAAGGGCTGCCAGGCGGTGCCCTTGTACTGCTGGAGGATCTGCTGCTCGATCAGGAAGTGATCCTTCGCGGTCGTGTTCATCTTGACGCCCGGGTAGAGGAACGGGTTGACGACGTTCGTCAGGCTCGTCAGCGCGTTCATCAGGCCCTGCCGCGTCGGGTTCGGCCCCGCCGCGTTCAGCGCGTGAACGAACGTCCATGCGCTTGCGACGCCGTAGATGTTCAGCGAGTCGCTCGGGTCCGCACCCTTGTCGTACTTCGCGAGGATGCTCTTGTAGAGCTTCGCGGTCGGCGTGCTCGGGTTGTTGATCGTGTCGTAGACGTACGTCGCGGTGATGTCGTTCTGCACGTCCGCGCCGCTCTTCTGCGCGAGCTGCATGAAGAGCGGAGACGCCGAGACGTTGTTGATGAACGTCACCGGCTTCCAGCCGATCTTCGTGGCCACGACGAGCGCGGTGATCGTCTGCGTCGGGGTCGCGAACAGCGCGAACACGTTCGCCCCGGACGCCTTCAGCTTCACGACCTGCTGGCTGACGTCGGTCTGCGTCGCGTCGTACTTCTCGATGTCGACGATCTTCGACTTCGCGGGGCCGAGTCCGGCGACCAGGCCGTCGTAGTAGTTCTGGCCGTACGGGTCGTCCTGCATGAGAATGCCGATCTTGGCCTGCGGCACCTTGTTCCGGATGAACTGTCCGTACACGCGCGACTCGCCCGGGTAGTCGGGCTGGAAGCCGATCGTCCACGGATACTTCTTGTACTGCGTGGCCCAGTAGGAGTCGCCCGTCGCGACGAGCACCTGCGGCACCTTCACCTTGTTCAGGTAGTCGCGCGTGGCGAGGATCGGCGCGGTGCCGAGGCTGCCGTAGACGGCGAAGACCTTGTCCTGCTGGACGAGCTTCTTCGTCAGCGGAACCGTCTGCGCCGGGTTGTACGCGTCGTCGTAGACCTTGAAGTTGATCTTGCGGCCGTGGACGCCGCCGCGGGCGTTCACGTACTGGAAGTACGCGTTCTCGGCCTTCGGGATCACCCCGTAGAGCTGGGCCGGCCCGGTCAGCGGAAACGTCCCGCCGATCGTGATCGATGTCTTCGTGAGTCCCGGCGTCCCGCTGCTCGAGGCCGCTGCGGTGGAGACGACCGCAACGACGACGAGAACCGCGAAGACGAGGGAAACCTTCAACCTTGTAGTCATCTGCCCTCCGATCTAGGGGGTTGGCGCACCTTGACTCCTGCGAGCGAAAAGAGCAACTGCGGCCCGTAACAGGTCGGCGGCCCCGCGCGGGATGAGTGCCATGACGATGATCACGATTGCGCCGAAGACCACCGGCACCGATTGAGACGACACGGCATGAGAGCTGGTTAGCCCGATCGGCAGGAGCTGGATGAACGCCGCCCCCGCGAGCACGCCCCAGAGCGACCCGAGGCCCCCGACCACCGCTCCGATCAGGATGTACAGAGACAGCGTCAGACCGAAGACGTCGGGGTTGATGAAGTTGTTCACGAGCACGTAGATCGACCCGGCGACGGCAGCGAAAGCGGCCGACACCCCGAACGCGAGCGTCTTGTAGACGGCCAGGCTGACGCCCGACGAGGCCGCTGCGACCTCGCTGTCGCGCACCGCGCGGAAGCCGCGCCCCGTACGGGCCCGCAGGAGCAGCCAGGCCAGGACGAACAGCACGGCGGCGGCGGTCCAGCCGACGCCGTACAGCCACAGACCGCTGTGGAACGGCAGCGCGAGGCCCTCCGTGCCTCCCGTGAACCCGGAGTAGTTCTTGGCGATCTGCGGGACCGCGAGCGCGACCGCGAACGTGGCGAGCGCGAGGTAGGTGCCCCGGAAGCGCAGCGCCGGCAGCCCCACCACCACCCCGGCACCGAAGCCGGCGGCCGCCGCGATCGGAAGGGTCGACAGGTCGTTCCACCCGTGGTCGTGGGTGAGGATCGCGGTCGCGTACCCGCCGATCGCCATGAACGCCCCGTGGCCGATCGAGATCTGGCCCGTGTAGCCGGTGACGATGTTCAGGCCGAGGATCGCCATGAAGAAGACGGCGACGTCGGCGCCCTGCGAGCGGTTGTAGTCCGACAGGGTGAACGGCAGGAGCGCGATCGCCGCGGCGACCGCCGCGATCGCGACGCCGCGGACGATGTTCCCGGTCATACCTTCCTCACCCTGGTACGCCCGAACAGGCCGGAGGGTTTCACGAGCAGGACGATCAGCATCACGACGAACGCGACCGGCAGCAGGAGCGCGGGGCTGACCCAGCCGACGTAGCTCGGCAGCAGGTTGAGCAGGACGCCGATCGACAGGCCGCCGACGACCGCTCCCGCCGGGCTCTCGAGACCTCCGAGCACCGCCGCCGCGAACGCGTAGATCAGGATGCCGTCCATCATCGACGGCTGGAGCAGCACGCTCGGGCTCGCGGCCGCCAGCATCCCGGAGACGGCGCCGAGCACGGCGGCCAGGCCCCAGCCGAGCGCGAGCATCCAGCTCACACGGATCCCGACCAGCCGCGCCGCCGCCGGCCGGACGGCCGCCGCACGCATCGCGAGGCCCACCTTCGTGAACCGGAAGAACAGCCAGAGGACGATCACCGACGCGATCGAGACGGCGATCGTGCCGAGATCCTGCAGCGAGAACGCGACCCCGCCGACGTGGTAGATGCGCGCCGGGAAGGCGGAGGGCATGAACTTCACCTGCGCTCCCCAGATCCAGCCCACCGCGCCCTCGACCAGGATCAGGAGGCCGATCGAGGCGATCACGATCGTCAGCACCGAGCCGCGGCGCTCGACCGGCCTGATCACGATCGCCTCGACGAGCATGCCGCCGACGAATGCGATCGCGAGGGTTGCCGCGAACGCGGCCCAGTAGGAGAGCCCCCAGTCGCCGAGCTGCCACGCGATGTACGTCGTGAACGTCGCGAGTCCGCCCTGCGCGAAGTTGATCACCTCCGTCGCGCGGTAGATCAGGACGAGCGCGACGGCGAGGCTCGCGTAGATGCCGCCGTTCGCGAGCCCCGAGATCGTCTGCTGCGCGAACAGCGAGCTGCTCAGCCCGCCGACGATCAGGAAGATGCACGCGGCCACGAGCAGGAGCGGGACGATCCACGACTTCCTGAGCCGGAGCGCTGGACTGAGGGTGCGGGTGAGTTGCGCCGCCATCAGCTACGAGCCGAGATAGCTCCTGCGGATCGACTCGTCGGCCGCGAGGTCGGCGCTCGGACCCTCGACGACGACGCGTCCCACCTCGAGCACGTAGGCACGGCTGGAGGCCGAGAGGGAGATGCGGGCGTTCTGCTCCACGAGCAGCACCGTCGTTCCCTCCCTGCTGTTCAGCTCCTTCACGATCCGGAAGATCTCGGCGACGACGAGCGGCGCGAGCCCCAGCGAAGGCTCGTCGAGCAGGAGCAGCCGCGGCCGCTGCATCAGGGCGCGCGCGAGCGCGAGCATCTGCTGCTCTCCCCCCGAGAGCGTGCCCGCCTGCTGCCCGCGGCGGCCCTCGATCCAGGGGAAGTAGCCGAGCACGCGTGCCACGTCGTCGCTCAACGAGCCGCGGCGGATGTACCCGCCGAGGCGGAGGTTCTCCCAGACGGTCAGCTCCGAGAAGGTGCCCCGACCTTCCGGCACGTGCGCGATCCCGAGCCGGGCGACGCTCTCGGGCCCACGCCGGGCGAGCGAGCGTCCGGCGAACTCGATCGACCCGCTGCGCCGAACGGGTCCCGAGACGGCACGCAGCGTCGTCGTCTTGCCGGCGCCGTTCGCGCCGAGCAGCGCCACGATCTCGCCCTCCTCGACCGTGAGGGTGACTCCGTGCAGGACGTGGATCGGCCCGTAC
>JBOGZX010000542.1:0-11984 GCA_050697615.1 Gaiellaceae bacterium | reverse complement strand
ACATCGACGAGGTGGGCCTCGACACGTTTCACCTGACGTTCTTCGAGATGCTCGGCAACTTCTCGTTTGGCCAGTACTTCAAGCAGGGCGCCGTCGAATATGCGCACGAGTTCCTGACTCAGCGCCTCGGCCTCGACTGGGGGCGGATCTGGGTGAGCGTGCATGCAGGGGATCCGACGCTCGAGCTCGGTCCGGACAGCGTGGCGATCGACCAGTGGCGCGCGGTCGGAATGCCGTCCGAGCGCATCGTCCTGCTGCCTTCCTCCGAGAACTTCTGGTCGGTCGGCGGGCCGGGCCCATGCGGGCCCGACTCGGAGATCTACTGGGACTGGGGCGAGGAGACTGGTTGCGGGGAAGCCGACTGCAGGCCCGGCTGTACGCGCTGCGAGCGGTTTCTCGAGTTCTGGAATCTCGTCTTCATGGAGTACGAGCTCCACGCCGAGGGCACGCTGACGCCGCTTCCGAAGCAGAACATCGACACCGGCATGGGGCTCGAGCGCACCGCCCGCATCCTGCAGGACGTCCCGTCCGTGTACGACACGGACGGCTATCAGGCGATCATGGCCTGGATCGCGACCGAATCGGGCGTCGCCTACGGCCAGACGGTAGACGCGACGAAGGCACACCGCGTGCTCGCCGACCACGGCCGAGGGATGGCCTTCATCGCCTCCGAGGGCGTGACTCCGTCGAACGAGGCGCGCGGCTACGTCCTGCGGCGGATCATCCGTCGCGCCGTGCAGCACGGGCTGCGGATCGGCCTGCAATCGCCGTTCCTGCCGGGCCTTGCCGATGCAGTGATCGACCAGATGGGCGACGCCTATCCCGAGCTCGTCGAGCACCGGCAGGAGATCCATGGCGTTCTCGCCGCGGAAGAAGCGCGCTTCTCAGAGACGCTCGCGCGCGGGATGAGGGTGTTCGAGGAACTCGCTGCCGAGGATGCGATCTCCGGCGCGGACGCCTTCACGCTGGCAGCGACGTACGGCTTTCCCGTCGAGCTGACGCAGGAGCTCGCCTCCGAACGCGGGCAGCCGGTCGACGTCGACACGTTCCGGACGTTGATGGAGGAGCACCGCGACATCTCCCGCGCGGGCGGCGAATCGACCACGCAGCAAGTCGCGGCGGTGCTCGTGCAGCCCGGCGCACGGCCGACGGAGTTCGTCGGCTACGCGAAGACGGCGGTGCCGACGGCGGTGCTGGACGTCGCCGCGCTCGCCGAAGGCCGGCAGCTCGTCAAGCTCGAGCAGTCGCCCTTCTACGCGGCGGGCGGCGGCCAGGTGAGCGACCGGGGAACGCTGTCGGTCGACGGCGAGGACGTGCGCCTCGAGGTCGCGGACGTGCTGAGGTTCGGCGACGATCAGGTGCTCGTCGTCGATCTCGGCGTCCACGAGCCGCTCGCGCCGGGGACGCGGGTCGAGGCCGCTGTCAACTGGTCCGACCGCTTTCCGACGCAGGCGAACCACACGGCAACGCACCTGCTGCACGCGGCGCTGCGAGAGGTGCTCGGCGACCACGTCCACCAGGCGGGCTCCGCGGTGCGTCCCGAGAAGCTGCGCTTCGACTTCGCGCACGGCGGCCCGCTGACGCGCGACGAGCAGGAGAGGGTCGAGCGTCTCGTCAACGAGCAGATCTTCGCGGCGACCCCGGTGAGGACGTTCGTGACGTCGCTCGCTGAGGCCCGCAACCTGGGCGCGACGGCGCTCTTCGGCGAGAAGTACGGCGAGGAGGTGCGGGTCGTCGAGATCGACGGCTTCTCGCGCGAGCTCTGCGGCGGCACGCACGTCCGCTCGACCGCCGAGATCGGATCGTTCGTGATCCTCGCCGAGAGCTCGGTCGGCTCGGGCGCACGACGGATCGAGGCGGTCACCTCGGCCGAGGCGTGGACGCTGCTCGAGGGCCGCGCGCGGGAGCTCGAGGTCGTGCTCGGCGAGGCCGAACGGCGTCGCCGTGAGCCGAAGGCGGCCAAGGTTCCGACGGCTGCACCCGAGCTGGTCTGGCAGGACCGGCAGGGACCGGTGTTCGTCGCCGAGGTGCAGGGCGCGCGCGGCAGCGCGCTCCGCGATCTCTCCGACCAGGTTCGGCAGCGGGAGGACGCCGCCGCGGTCGTCCTCGCCTCCGTCGACGACGGCAAGGTGGCGCTCGTCGTCAACCTCGACAGATCGCTCACGTCGGTCGACGCGGTCGCGTTGGTGCGCGAGCTCGGGCCGATCATCGGCGGCGGCGGGGGAGGGAGGCCGACGCTCGCCGAGGCCGGGGGAAAGAACGCCGGAGCCGTGCGCGACGCGCTGACCGCCGGCCGCGACAGTCTGCTCGCCTCGATCAACGGGTGAAGGTCGTCGCCCTCGACTACGGATCGGCGCGCACCGGTGTCGCCGTTTCCGATCCCACCGGTACGGTTGCACGGCCGGTCGCGATCGTCGACCGGGCCGCGACCGACGACGGGTTTGACAAGCTCCTCGCGGTGATCGCCGCAGAGGAGCCCGAGGTGATCGTCGTCGGCATGCCGCTGACGCTTCGGGGCGAACACGGCGAGCAGGCAGGCGAGACAGCCGCATTCGTCGAGCGGCTCCGCGCCGCGACGTCGGCGCGGGTCGACACCTACGACGAGCGATTCACGTCGGTGCTCGCGGGCGGAGACGACGCCCGCGCCGCAGCCCATCTCCTCTCCGGGTATCTCGAATGGCAGAGCCGCCGCAGCTGACGCCGGAGCGGCGGCACCGCCGTCCGTCTCCCGAGCAGGTCCGCCGGCGCCGGATCGCCGCCGTCGGAGCGATCGTGCTCGCCGTTACGGCCGCCGTCGTCGCGGTCGTCGTGGCGATCCCGCACGTCCGCGACACGCGGGCCGCGCCGCCGCCTGCTCCGCCGCCTCCGCCCAAGCCGTTCCGCGTCGTCTTTCCGGAGGGCTTCACGCGGGCGCAGATGGCCGAGCGGGTGACCGCCGTCGCCGGAATCGCGCACCGGAAGAGCCACAAGCACATCGCGCTGAACGCGAAGCAGTACCTTCGCGCGACCCGGACGGCGGCCATCCCGTGCTTCCGGCCGAAACGGCAGAAGAACCTCGAAGGCTTCCTGTTTCCGGCGACGTACGACTTCCTCGCGTCGACACCGTCGCAGGGTCTCGTGCAGGAGCAGCTCCAGGCGTTCTGCACCAACTGGAAGGGCGTCGACCTCACATACGCGCGCTCCAAGAACCTGACGCCGTACGACGTCCTCACGATCGCGTCGATGGTCGAGAAGGAGACGCTTGCGCCGAGCGAGCGCCCGCTCGTGGCGGCGGTGATCTACAACCGGCTGCACGCGCGCATGCCGCTCGGGATCGACTCGACCCTGCGCTACGGGCTGCACATCCCGCCGACGCAGTCGATCCTGGAGTCGCAGCTCGAGAGCGACAGCCCGTACAACACGCGGAAGGTGCCGGGCCTGCCGCCCACGCCGATTGCGAACCCCGGGCTCGCGTCGATCCGCGCTGCCGCGCATCCGGCGCACGTCGACTATCTCTACTTCGTGCGCAAGCCGGACAAGGTGCACCACTTCTTCACGTCGAGCGGCGCCGCCTTCGCCCAGTACGAGTGCGCCCACGGCTACGGCTGCTGACGTTGAAGTACGTCGCGCTCCTCGGGCATCCGGTCGTCCACTCGCTCTCGCCGCGCATGCAGAACGCGGCATTCGCGGCCCGCGGGCTCGGCTGGCGCTACGGCGCCTTCGATGTCGAGGACGTCACGGCCGCGGTGGGGGCGTTGCACGCACTCGGCTTCGCGGGGGCCAATGTGACGATCCCGCACAAGCAGAGCGTCGTGGGCGCGTGCGACGAGGCGGACGGCGACGCCGTGAACACGCTCGTGTTCCGCGACGGCCGCGTGCTCGGATACAACACCGACCTTGAGATCCTGGCGGGTATCCGCGCCATGCGGGCGTGCGTGATCGGATCGGGCGGCGCGGCCCGCGCGCTCCTGCCGGCGCTCCCGGCCGACACGCGCGTCTACTCCCGCTCCGGCGACTGGCCTCCCGACGCCGATGGCTGCGACCTCGTCCTGAACGCGACGCCGGTGCGCGAGGAACTGCTCGTGGAGCCGCACGCCGGCCAGACGATCGTCGACCTCGCGTACGGAACCCGTGAGACGGCACTCGTGATCGCCGCGCGCGCCGCGGGCTGCGAGGTCGTCGACGGCCGCGAGGCCCTGGTGCGCCAGGGGGCCGCCAGCTTCCGCCTCTGGACGGGACTCGAGCCGCCGCTCGACGTGATGCGCAGCGCGGTCGGGATCTCGTGACGCTTCGTCTGTCGTCGGCAGGGGAGTCGCACGGGCCGGCGCTCGTCGCGATCCTCAGCGGGCTTCCGGCCGGGCTGGAGCTCGATCGGGACGCGATCGACCGTGACCTGCGGCGCCGGCAGGAGGGTTACGGCCGCTCGCCGCGGCAGCAGATCGAGCAGGACCGCGTGGAGGTGCTCGCGGGCCTCCGGCACGGGCGCACGCTCGGCACCCCGCTCGCCCTGGTGGTGCGAAACGCCGACCACCGCAACTGGACGTGGGGGATGTCGCCGTGGCCGCCCGAGGGCGAGCCGGCCGGGAAGGGGACGAAGCCGGTGACGTTGCCGCGGCCCGGTCACGCCGATCTCGCCGGCGTCCTCAAGTACGGCCACGACGACGTGCGAAACGCGCTCGAGCGCGCCTCCGCGCGGCATACCGCGGTGCACGTCGCGGCGGGCGCCGTCGCGAAGGCGCTGCTCGCCGAGCTGGGTATCGCGGTCTCCGGCGCGGCCGTCGACGAGGAGGCGCTGCGAGCGCGAATCGACGAAGCGCGGGCGGCGCGCGACACGGTGGGCGGCGTCGTGGAGGTTCGCGCGACGGGCGTGCCCCCGGGACTCGGCTCGTACGCGACGAAGGACGACAGGCTCGACGCCCGGCTCGCGCTCGCGCTGATGGGGATCCAGGCGGTCAAGGGAGTGGAGATCGGCGAAGGCTTCGCGCTCGCAGGGCTGACCGGCTCGCAGGCGCACGACGAGATCCGCACCGACCGCCGCCGCGACACGAATCGGGCGGGTGGAATCGAAGCGGGCGTCTCGAACGGCGAGGAGATCGTCGTGCGCGCAGCCATGAAGCCGTTGCCGACGCTGATGAAGCCGCTCGCGTCCGTCGACCTCGTCACGGGCGAGGCGGGGCAGGCGCTCGTCGAGCGTTCCGACGTCGCGGCGGTCGAGGCCCTCGCCGTCGTCGCCGAGGCGGCGGTCGCGTGGGAGCTCGCCGTGCTCGCCCTGGACAAGCTCGGCGGCGACGCGATCGAAGACGTCGTCGCGGCGCACCGCGCGTACCTCGAGCGCATCCATTGGCGCTGAACGCCGTCGGCCGGCACATCGCGCTGGTCGGCTTCATGGGCGCCGGCAAGACGACGATCGCGCCCGTCCTGTCGGAGCGGCTGCACCGGCCGGTGGTCGACGTCGACGGCGAGATCGAGACTCGCTACGCCGAGCGCATCCCGGCGATTTTCGCGCGAGACGGCGAGGAGCGCTTCCGCCGGGTCGAGGCGCACGTCCTCGGCGACATCCTCGAGCGGCGGCATCCGGTGATCGCTGACGTCGGCGGGGGCGCGGTCACCTTCGACGACAACCATGGCACCTTCGCCGCCGACGCTTTCACGGTGCTGCTGGACGTCGGCGTCGACACCGCGTGGGACCGCGTCCGCGGCGGCGACCGGCCGCTCGCGCAGGACGAGGAAGCGTTCCGGCGGCTGTACGAGGAGCGCCGGCCGCTGTATCGCGAGGTGGCCGACGCCGCCGTGGCGAGCGGCGACGTCGACGGCGTGGTGCTCGCCGCCGCCGGGGTGCACCATGCGCTCGGGGCGCTCGAGCGGCTGGGCGAGCTCGTGCCGGGAGACGGGCCGCTGGCCCTGGTCGCCGACGAGACCGTCATGGGCATCCACGGCCCCGCCGCGCAGACGGCGCTCGGCGACCGGCTGCAGTCGGTGCACGAGCTGCCCGCGGGCGAGCAGGCGAAGCAACTCCACGTCGTCGAGCGTCTCTGGTCGGAGCTGCGGCTCGATCGCGGTGGCACGGTCGTCGCGCTCGGGGGAGGGGCGCTCACCGACGCCGCGGGGTTCGCCGCGGCCGGCTACCTGCGCGGCGTTCCCTGGGTCGCGGTCCCGACCACGCTCGTCGGGCAGCTCGACGCCGGCATCGGCGGCAAGACCGCGATCGACATCCCGCAGGGCAAGAACCTCGTCGGGGCGTTTCACTGGCCGGCGCGCGTCGTGATCGACGAGACGCTGCTCGCGACGCTGCCCGAGCGCGAGCGGCGGCAGGGGCGGGCCGAGCTCGTCAAGACGGAGCTCCTGGCGGCCTGCGAGCTCGACGTGCGCGGCGCCGCGGCGTACAAGGCGGCGCTGTGCGTCCAGGATCCCCACGACCGCCGGCGGCGACAGTGGTTGAACCTCGGCCACACGTTCGCGCACGCGCTCGAGGCCGCCGCGGGGTTCGACCTGCCGCACGGCGAGGCGGTCGCCCTCGGCCTGCTGGCGGCCCTGCGGCTGAGCGGTCGGGAGACGGTGCGCGTCGAGGAGGCCCTCGACCCGCAGCCGGTCCGCGTCGACCGGGACCGCGCGTGGGAGGCACTCCTCCGCGACAAGAAGCGCTCCGGCGAGCAGGTCAACCTGGTGCTGCTCGGGCCCGACGGCCCGCGAGTCGAGGCGCGTCCGGCAGACGAGGTGCGGTCCGCACTCGATAGCCTCATCGTGTAGTGGCTCACGCAGGAACATCTTCCGGCCCTCGTCCCGCCGTCACACGGCGCGTTGCGGCGTCCTCGCCCGTCCCGATAGAACCCACTATCGGAACTCCCTGCGTCCTCGCACCGCTTGCTGACGACCCGAGAGCCCGGAAACGCTCCCGCATGGGCCACTGATGCAGGTCCTGGTCCTCAACGGCGTCAACCTCGACACGCTCGCCCGGCGCGATCCGGAGACCTACGGCGGCCTGAGCCTGAACGAGCTCGAGACGAAGATCTACGAGTGGTCGCACGCGCTCGACATCAGCGCGCGGTGCCGCCAGTCGAACAGCGAGGGCGAGTACATCGACTGGATCCACGACGCGTACGACAACGTCGACGCGCTGATCGTCAACCCGGGGGCATGGAGCCACTACAGCTACGCGATCCGCGACGCGCTCGAGTTGCTGGTGGTTCCGTTCGTCGAGGTGCACCTGTCGGACATCGAGGGACGCGAGGAGTGGCGTCGCCACAGCGTCGTCTCCGACATCGCCGCGCACCGCGTGATCGGCCAGGGCGCAGACGGCTATCGCGAGGCGCTGCAGTTCCTCGCCGGAAAGCTGGACACGTGAGCACGCGGCTGCAGATGCTGGGCGAGCAGCTGACGGCACCACTGCTCGTGACCAATCTGACGAACGTCTACTACCTGACGGGGTTCGACTCCTCGAACGCGGCGCTGCTCGTCGAGCCGGGAGGCGAGGCGACGCTCCACACCGACTTCCGCTACATCGAGGCGGCCCGCGAGGTCGCGGACGTCGAGGTGCGCCAGACGAAGCGGGCGATCATGCAGGAGCTCGCCGGCGAGCTGAAGGGCAGCGTGCAGTTCGAGTCCGACGTGCTGCCGTACGCGGAATGGGAGCGGCTCTCGTCCGGCGCCGCCTCGCTCGTGCCCACGACCGGGATCGTCTCCCGGCTGCGCGCGGTCAAGGACGCGCAGGAGCAGGAGGCGATCCGCCGTGCCGCTCGTGTCGCGGACCGCGCGTTCGAGGCGCTGACCGCAGAGACGTTCGTCGGCCGTAGCGAGAAGGAGCTCGCGTGGCGGTTCCGCGACCTGATGCACGCGCACGGCGCCGACGACGTCAGCTTCGACGCCGTGGTCGCCTCGGGGCCGCGGGGTGCGATGCCGCACGCGTCGCCGTCCGACGCGATCGTCGAGCGCGGCACGCTGGTGGTCGTCGACTGGGGCGTCAGGCTCGACGGCTACTGCTCCGACTGCACGCGCACCCTGTCGACGGGGCAGCTCCCGGACCGGCTCGGCGAGCTCTACGCGCTCTGCCTGTCGGCCCAGCTCCGCGCCTGCGAGAACATCTCGGCGGGCATGACCGGCGTCGCCGCCGACGAGCTCGCGCGCGAGCCGATCGTCGACGCCGGCTACGGCGACCGGTTCGGCCACGGCCTCGGACACGGCGTCGGCCTGCTCGTCCACGAGGCGCCGCGGCTGTCGTCCGAGTCGCCGGACATGCTCGAGGCCGGACACGTCGTCACGATCGAGCCGGGCATCTACCTGGAAGGCGTGGGCGGCGTGCGCATCGAGGACCTCGCGATCGTGCGCGAGGACGGCGTCGAGCTGCTAACGAGCTTCCCGAAGACCCTGATCGAGGTCGGCTAACCTGGCGCGCCGATGGCCGAAGTCGTCTCCACCAACCAGTTTCGCAACGGCATGCACATCGAGCTCGACGCGCAGACGTGGCGGATCGTCGAGTTCCAGCACGTCAAGCCGGGCAAGGGCGGAGCCTTCGTTCGCACCAAGCTCAAGTCCCTCGGCAGCGGCTCCGTCGTCGACAGGACGTTCCGCGCGGGCGAGAAGTTCCCGCGTGTACGGACCGAGCAGAAGAACATGCAGTACCTGTACGACTCCGGCGACGAGGTCGTGTTCATGGACGAGCAGACCTACGAGCAGCTGTCGCTGCCGCACGCCGCGATCGAGGAGGAGCTGCCGTTCATGCAGCCGTCGTCGAGCGTGCAGGTGATGTTCGTCGGCGGCGACCCGTCGGGCGTCGAGCTTCCCTCGTCGGTCGTGCTCGAGGTGACCGACACAGAGCCGGGCGTCAAGGGAGACACCGTCTCCAACGTCACGAAGCCCGCGAAGCTCGAGACCGGGGCCGTCATCCAGGTGCCGCTGTTCGTGAACGTCGGCGATCGCATCAAGTTGGACCCGCGCGAAAAGCGCTACATCCAACGAGCCTGAGGTCGGCGGCAGGCGACGGCTTCCGCGCCAACCGCAAGCCGGAGGCCTCAGGGGAGGGCGCTGGTCGACGGATCGCAGCTCCGCAGTCAGGGTAGGGTCACGCCCAGGGATGCCACGCCTCGCCGACACGACCATCCGCGTCCTCAGCCAGGAGCCGCTCGCCGGCCTGATGGCGACGGCGGACATCCTGCGGCTGGCCGAGTTGCTCGACGGCGCGGGCTTCGCGTACCTCGAGGTTTCCGGCGGGGGCGTGTTCGACAGCGCCGTCCGGCGCGGCGTCGAGAGCCCCTGGGAGCGCATCCGGGCGCACAAGTCCCGCACGTCGACGCCGCTGGCGCTCGCGCTGCGCGGCCGGTTCCTCGTCGGCTCGCGGCCGGTCGAGGGCGACTTCGCCCGCCGCTTCATCGCGAGCGCGGCGCAGAGCGGCATCGACGTCTTCCGGCTGCACGATCCGCTCAACGACGTCGACAACCTGCGCGAGGCCGGCGAGGCGATTGTCGAGTCCGGCCGGGAGTTCGAGGCGGGGCTGCTGTACGGCAGCGGCCGCCACGACGCCGTTGTGGACGCGGCGCGGCGGCTGCCCGAGATGGGTGCCGCGCGGATCCTGCTGAACGACCCGGCGGCGGTGCTGCAGCCGCACCGTGCGAGCGAGCTCGTCGCCGAGCTCCGCGATGTCTCCGGCCTGCCCGTCGGCCTCTACGCGCAGGGGGCGGCCGGAAACGCGCTGTCGGCCTCGATTGAAGCCGCCAGGGCCGGCGCCGACCTGATCGCCGCGGCCGTCTATCCGGTCGCGCTGACGATGCACCGCGTGTCGGCCGAGTCCGTCGCCCAGGCGCTGGCCGGGATCGGGCTCGACACCGGCATCGACCTCGACCTCCTGTGGCAGGCGGCCGAGGTGGTCGACGAGCGGATCGGCGACGAGCCCGTGTCGCCGCTCGCGCCGCGGGTCGCCGTCCGTGCCGCGCAGCACAAGCTCCCTGTGGGGCTGGTCGCGGCACTCGACGCGCAGCTCCGCAGCCAGGCGTCGGGGGACCGGCTCGACGAGGTGATCGAAGAGATCGGCAAGGTCAGGGACGAGGTCGGGTCGCCGCCGCTCGCCGCACCGATCGGCGAGATCGTCGCGTCGCAGGCTCTGCTCAACGTGCTGTCCGCCAACCGCTACTCGACGATGGTCGACGAGCTCCGAGCGCTGGTCACCGGGCGCTTCGGACGCACCCCGGGCAACGTCGACGCGGCGCTCGCCCGCGCGGTCGCGGTGTTCGGCGGGAGCCCCGCCGACGACGTGGCCGCCGACCTCGACCAGTTGCGCGAGCGGGCGGACGGGCTCGCGTCGAGCGAGGAGGAGCTGCTGCTGCTGGCGCTCTTCGGCGACGAGGCGGAGCCCCTCCTGCGATCGGTGAGGGAGCGCTCCGGCGGCAACGAGTCGCTGGGAGCGCGCGGCGTCGACCAGGCGCGTGCCGAGAGGATCCGGGAGGTCGTCCGGATCGTCCAGGAGACCGGAGTGGGCGAGATCACGATCGAGGAGAACGGCATGCGCGTGAGCGTCCGCCGCACGACGGAGCCGGGCGCCGCGCCAGCCCAGCCCGCCGCGCTTGCGGACGAGGCTGCGCCCCCCGCGTTCGTTCCGCGCGACGACGGCCTCGTCCGGATCGAGAGCCCGATGGTCGGAACCTTCTACCGTGCGCCCGCGCCGGGATCCGGGCCGTTCGTCGAGGAGGGCGACGCCGTCGCGCCCGGGCAGACCCTCTGCATCCTCGAGGCGATGAAGCTGCTGAACGAGGTGAAGGCCGAGATCGAAGCCGTGGTTCGCGGGATCCACGTCGGCAACGCCGAGCCGGTCGAGTACGGCCAGCTGCTGTTCGAGCTCGAGCCGATCAACGGTCGACCCCTCGACGCCTATTGACGATGTTCGATCGGGTCCTCGTCGCGAACAGGGGCGAGATCGCCGTCCGGATCATCCGTGCGCTGCACGAGCTGGGGGTGGAGGCCGTCGCCGTCTACTCGACGGCCGACCGCGAAGCCATGCACGTGCGGATCGCGGATCACGCAGTCTGCGTCGGCCCGCCGGCTGCTTCGGAGAGCTACCTGCGAATTCCAAGCATCGTCGCCGCCGCGCGCACGACCGGTTGCCAGGCGCTGCATCCGGGCTACGGCTTCCTCGCCGAGAACCCGGCCTTCGTGGAGGCGTGCACCTCGAACGACCTGATATTCGTCGGTCCGCCGGCCGGTGTGATGGCGACGATGGGCGACAAGATCTCGGCGAAGAGGGCCATGCGCGCTGCGGACGTGCCGACGGTGCCCGGCAGCGAGGGTGAGACGACCGTCGGGGCGGCACGCCGGGCGGCCGACGCAATGGGGTATCCGGTCCTGCTCAAGGCGAGCGCGGGCGGCGGCGGCAAGGGGATGCGGCTGGTGTCCGCGGCCGAGGAGATCGAAGACGCGTTCGGCGCGGCCGCGGCCGAGGCCCAGGCCGCCTTCGGAGATCCGAGGCTGTACGTCGAGAAGGCGCTCTCGCCGGCGCGCCACGTCGAGATCCAAGTGATCTGCGACCAGCACGGCGACGTGTTGACGCTCGGCGAGCGCGAGTGCTCGATCCAGCGCCGCCACCAGAAGGTGATCGAGGAGTCGCCGTCGGCGGCGCTCACGCCCGAGGCGCGCGAGGCGATGGAAGCCGCCGCGGAGCGCGCGTGCCGCTCGGTCGGCTACCGCAACGCCGGCACCTTCGAGTTCCTGCTCGGGCCCGACGGGAGCTTCTACTTCATCGAGCTGAACGCACGCCTGCAGGTCGAGCATCCTGTGACGGAGATGTGCACCGGCGTCGACATCGTCCGCGAGCAGCTCCGCGTCGCGGCGGGGGAGCGGCTGTCCGCGACCGGCCGGGCGCCTCGGCGCGGGCACGCGATCGAGATCCGGCTGAACGCCGAGGATCCGGCGAACGACTTCATGCCGGCTCCCGGCGTCGTGACGCGGTTCCGGCCGCCGCTCGGCCCGGGCGTCCGCGTCGACACCTTCATCGAGGACGGCACGACGATCTCCCCCTTCTACGA
>JBOGZX010000541.1:0-7466 GCA_050697615.1 Gaiellaceae bacterium | reverse complement strand
GCCTCACCCCCGCGGAGCGGCGCGCCTACATGGAGGCTGCGCAGGAGCAGGGCGGCGTGCCCGATTCCGCCAACCGGCAGATGCGCCGGCAGGCAGAACGGATGCAGCAGCAGACCCGTGGGCCGCGCCCCGGGAACGGCGGCGGATCGTCGCGCAAGCGCAAGCGCCGCTGATCCGTTGACCACCGCTGAGCTGATTCGCCGGGGTGCGCGGCGATACGGCAAGCGCAAGGCGATCGTCTGCGGAGACATACAGCTGTCGTTCGCCGAGGTCGACGGGCAGGCGACCCGGCTGGCGCGGGCACTCGTCGCCCGAGGCGTCGATCGCGTCGGACTGCTCGTCGAGAACGGGCCGCACTCCGTTCCGCTCGACTTCGCGTGCGCGAAGGTGCGCATCGCCCGGGTGCCGCTGAACCCGAGGCTCGCGACTGCCGAGCAGAACGAGATCCTGCGGATCGCGGAGGTCGAGCTCGCGGTCGTCGACCGGGACGCCGCTCTCGACTGCTCGCTCTTGCAGCTCGACGAGCTCGTCTCGGAGGCCGCGCGGCAGCCGGCGAGCGACCTGCCGCCGCCTGCGCCAGAGGACACCCTGCTCCTGCTCGCCACGAGCGGAACGACCGGACGCGTCAAGCTCGTCCGCCACACGCAGCGCAGCTACGCGGCGATCGTCGCGAACATCCTTGCGAACCTGCTGGATCCGCGCCCGGAGGACGTGATGCTGCACGCGGCGTCGCTGATCCATGCCAGCGGCACGTTCGTCCTGCCGTTCTGGCTTCGCGGCGGGTCGTCGGCAGTTCTGACCGGCTTCGTGCCGGGCGAGTTCGTCGATGCGGTCGAGCGGTTCGACGCGACCGTGACGAACGTCGTGCCGACGATGCTCGGCGCGCTCCTGCGCGAGGGCGGCGACGAGCTGCAGGCACTGCGGACGATCGTCTACGGCGCCTCCCCAACGCCCGTTTCGCTGCTCGAGCACGCACTCGAGCGCTGGCCCGGACGCCTCGTCCAGTATTACGGCCAGACGGAGGCGCCGCTCTGCATCAGCGTGCTGCGGCCCGAGGACCATGTCGGCGAGCGCCTGCGCTCCTGCGGCCATCCCGCCGTCGACGCGGAGATCTCGCTCGACGAGGAGACCGGCGAGATCATGGTCCGCGCGCCGTTCGTCGCGGCCGGCTACCACGGCGACGACGAGCTCGACCGCGAGACGTTCCTGACCGGCGGCTGGGTACGCACGCGCGACGTCGGACGGTTCGACGACGAGGGCTACCTGTACCTCGTCGACCGGACCTCCGACATGATCGTGAGCGGCGGCTACAACGTCTATCCGCGCGAGGTCGAGGACGTGCTTGCGGCGCATCCGGCGGTCCGCGATGCGGTCGTCGTCGGCGCGCCGGACGAGCGGTGGGTCGAGGCGGTGACGGCGTTCGTCGTCGCCGAAGACGTCGGCGAGGCAGAGCTGATCGAGCACTGCCGGACACGGCTGGCGGCGTACAAGGCGCCGAAGTCGGTGCGGTTCGTCTCCGAGATCCCGAAGAGCCCCGTCGGCAAGCTGCTCCGCCGAGCCGTGCGCGATCCGCTGTGGGAGGGACATGAGCGTCGTCTGTGAGCGAGTCGGGGCCGTGACGACGGTCGTGCTCGATCGGCCGGAGGCGCGGAACGCGGTCGATCGGGAGACCGCCGAGGCGCTCGCCGGAGCGTTCCGCTCGTTCGAGGCCGACGAGAGCGCGTCGGTGGCGGTGCTGTGGGGCGCCGGCGGCACGTTCTGCGCGGGCGCGGACCTGAAGCTGATGTCGAACCGCGTCGAGTCCGCCGGCGACGCTCCGATGGGGCCGTCCCGGATGGTGCTCTCGAAGCCGGTGATCGCCGCCGTCTTGGGACATGCCGTCGCGGGCGGGCTCGAGCTCGCGTGCTGGTGCGACCTGCGCGTCGTCGAGGAGAGCGCCGTGCTGGGCGTCTTCTGCCGGCGGCTCGGCGTGCCGCTGATCGACGGCGGCACCGTACGGCTACCGCGCATCGTCGGCCTCGGTCGCGCTCTCGACCTGATCCTCACCGGCAGGCCGGTCGGAGCGGAGGAGGCGCTGCGGATCGGCCTCGCCGACCGCGTCGTGCCCGACGGAACGGCACGCGAGGCCGCCGAGGCGCTGGCGCGTGAGCTCGCGGCGTTCCCGCAGGCGGCGATGCGGGCAGACCGGCTGTCGGCGTACGAAGGTCTCGGCGTTCCCGTTCCGGAAGCCCTGGCCGGCGAGTTCGCCCGCGGCTCGCTCGTGCTCGACGAGGCGCGCCGGGACGCAACCCGCTTCGCGGCCGGCGAGGGCCGGCACGGAGCGTTCGAAGGCTGACGGAGCGGGCCGGACTCGCTTCCAAAACCGGGTTCGCGCCACGCGCGGAGTTGTGCTCTCAGCAACCGCGCGCGGTCTTGACGGCGATCCCGCCCGCGCCCGTCAGCCTCACTCCCGAGACGATCTCGCGTTTGCACAGTGCCCGAACCTGGCGCTGCAAGACGTGGATCTTCGTATGCGTACGATGGGTCTCGGCGAGCGCGAAGATCAGCGCGGCGACACCAACCGCCAGGCCGACGAGGGCGACGACCGCCAGCACGACGACGAGGTTCGTCTCCCGTCTCGACACCCGTGCGCGAGTCGCCTCAGTCGCTCGGGGCCGAGCCCGTGCTCGCGACGTCGCTCATTCGCGTATCGACACAGGACGTCTCATTCCCGCTCCAGCCCCGGCAAAGCCGGCGCCTCCGCTCCCGTGAGCTCCGTCGAGCCTGCGCTCATGTCGGGCGCGTACCCGATCCAGCGACCGGCGAATCGTTGCGCTCGCGTGAAGCTCTCGCGGAGTGTGGTTAGCCGGAACGGAGGCCGGAGACGCAGATGGTGGTGGATCGCCGTTCGTCAGCAGCGCGGCGCCGTGCAGCGGACCGTGATCGCGCGTCGTCGGCCGCAGGTCGGCGCCGTCGCCGGCGCGGCCGGCGCGGGCGCGGCCGGCGGGTACTCACCTTGCTCGCGATCGTCGTGGTGGCCGTCGCATGCGCGGTCGGTGTCGGCGCGCTCGCGGCACCCCGGGTGATCGCGTCGACCTGCTCGCTGCGCTCGCTGAAGCCGCTACGCCTCGGATCGAACTCCCTCGTGACCGCTTCCGACGGATCGATGCTCGGTGTGATCCCGGCGAAGAAGAACCGGCAGGAGCTGTCGCTGAGCGAGATGTCGCCGTGGCTCGCGAAGGCGACCGTGGCGATCGAGGATCGCCGGTTCTGGCAGCACGGTGCGCTCGACTACCGCGGGATCGTGAGGGCCGCGTTCGCCGACATCGTCAGCGGCAGTCCGGCACAGGGCGCCTCGACCTTGACCCAGCAGCTCGCGCGGAACCTGTACATCGGCCGGCCGCGCGAGACGATCTCGCGAAAGGTGAAGGAGGCATGCCTCGCCATGAAGCTGGCGCAGCGCTGGTCGAAGAAGACGATCCTCGCCGGCTACCTGAACGTCGTCTACTACGGCAATCAGGCCTACGGCGTCCAGGCGGCGTCGCGAACCTATTTCTCACGCCCGGCCGCGGACCTGACCGTCTGGCAGGCAGCGCTGCTGGCGGGGCTGCCGCAGTCCCCGAGCGCCTACGACCCGCTCCGGCACCCGCAGCTCGCCCTCGTCCGCCGGAACGAGGTGCTGAGCGCGATGCTGAGATCGGGGTACCTGAAGCCCGCTGCGTACGACTGGGCGCGGCGGCGGCCGCTCGACCTCCACCCCGGCACCTTCTACACGACGATCCACGAGCCGTACTTCTTCAGCTACGTCGAGGACCAGCTCGTCTCGCGCTACGGCAGGCAGCTCGTCGAGAGCGGTGGGCTGCGCGTCCAGACGACGATCGACCCCCGCCTGCAACGGCTCGCGCAGAGGACGATCACCTCCGTCCTGCACAGCCGCGACGACCCCTCCAGCGCGCTCGTCGCGATCGATCCCCGAAACGGACACGTCCGGGCGATGGCGGTCGAGGTGCCGAGCGGCCACCGGCTGCAGTTCAATCTCGCCGTCCAGGGACACCGGCAGGCGGGCAGCGCGTTCAAGCCGTTCACGCTTGCCGCCGCGCTCGAGCACGGCATCTCGCTGTACACCGGCTACAACGGACCGCCGGAGCTCCTGATCACGGATCCCCGCTGCTCCGACGGGATCGACGTGCCCTGGGACGTCCACAACAACGCGGACGAGTCCGCCGGCTACATGAACCTGATCGACGCGACGGCCAACTCCGTCAACACGATCTTCGCGCAGCTCGTCTCGCAGGTCGGGCCGCCCGCCGTCGTCCGGATGGCGCACCGGCTCGGCATCCGCTCGAAGCTGCTCCCGGTCTGCTCGATCACCCTGGGCACGCAGGCCGTCAGCCCGCTCGAGATGACCTCCGCGTACGCGACCCTCGCCGCCCGCGGCGTCCGCCGCCCTCCGCAGGCGGTCGAGTCGGTCGGAACGAGCGCGGGGAATCTCACCCGGTTCGAGACCGCGAAGCCCCAGCGGGCGGTCGCCCAGAAGATCGCCGACGAGGTCACCTACGCGCTCGAGGCGGTGACACAGAAGGGAACCGGCACGGGCGCCGCAATCGACCGCCCGATCGCGGGCAAGACCGGGACCGCCGAGAACTACGTGGACGCCTGGTTCTGCGGCTACGTGCCGCAACTCGCCACCTGCGTGTGGGTCGGCTACCCACACCGGGAGGTGCCGATGAACTCCGTCGAGGGGTACGCCCCAGTCTACGGCGGGGGGATCCCGGCGCTGATCTGGCACGACTTCATGGGCGGAGCCCTCGCGCACGTCCCCGTGCAGAACTTCCCCACGCCCTCGATCGCCGAGCCGCAGACCCCGTCGTACGGCTACCCCACCGCGGCGTCGACGACCCCCTCCTCGCCGACCACACCCTGACCTTCGGCGGATGAGCGCGGTCAGCAGCCGGGCTCGCCGGCGGCGTGGGCGTCGGCGAGCGCCGACCAGTCCCGCGGCTTCATCTCGCCGTACTCCCACAGGCTGAGCCCGACGGCCTCGCAGGCGGCGACGTGCAGGAACGCCGCCAGCTCCGGTCGTGTGACCTTGTCCGCCTCGCCGCCGATGGGATGGATCGGAAAGGTCGCGCTGCCGATCCGGGAACGGATGAGGTGCAGATTGGCGGCGGTGTAGGAGCTGACGTTGGCGGCGCCGTCCGCGCGGTAGGTGAAGTACGCCATCGGCAGGATCACATCGACGCTCGGGGCGAGGCGCCTGAAGGGGTAGCCGGGCCAGAAGCTGCGGCTCGCTCCCACCGGCGCGATCGTGATCGCGCCGAGCGGGTAGTCGGACGGAACGGCGCGGCGGAGTGCGGCCGCGAGCTGCACGGCGCGGTCACTCCGGCGGACGATCGGATGGACCTTCGTCGCCTCGATGTCGAGCGCAACCGAGTCGAACCGGGCGCCGTGGGCGCTCCGGAAGTCGGTCGCCGCGACCGCGCGGCGGAGGTCGCGGCGGACGTTCGCGAGCGAGGGCAGGTACCAGCCCACGACCGCGATCCGCGCCGCCCGTGCGGCGTCGAGGAACCGCCCGACCGCCCGCGGGCGGACGATGTCCACCGTCTGCCGGTAGTTGGACGTCTCCAGGAAGAGCGTGTGGATCCGGTGGGAAGCCAGCGTCCGCACGACTTGCTCGGGGTGCCTCCAGGCGGCGGTGTCGTAGATCGAGACCCAGCTGCCGGAGCCCGAGTAGGCCTCGAGCGAGGGCGACCGTGCGGCACGCGCCGACGGCGACGCGCTCTGCGCGCCGACCAGCACCGCGCTGACGAGGGTCAGCATCGCGAGCAGGCCAGGGCGAAGTGCCTTCCGCGGCGTCGGGCGCACAGCGGCAACCCTGGCACCGCCGCGCTGCCGCGACAAGAGCCGGACGGCTCATCCTGGGTCGCGCGGGGGCCTACGCTCGACGGCAGCCCCCGTCTCAGAGCGATACGCCAGACGGGGGATTCGATGCGACATCTGGCCGCGACCGACTTGCCGGCGAGGTCGAGGTCGACGAGACGTACGTCGGCGGCGTCGCGCTTCCACCGGGGTGGAGCACACCCAGGATCAGGATTCGAGATAGCGAAGGACGGCGAGCACTCGTCGGTGGTCGGTGTCTGAGGGGGTCAGTCCGAGCTTGCTGAAGATGTTGGCGACGTTCTTCTCGACCGCGCGCTCCGAGATGACGAGGGTGCTGGCAATGCCGCCGTTTGACCTGCCTTCGGCCATCAGGGAGAGGACGTCGTGCTCTCTTGGGGTGAGATCGTCGAGGTCAACGGTGCGCCGGGTGGCCGCGAGGACTTGCGCGACGACCTCGGGGTCGAGGGCGGTGCCGCCGGCTGCCACCCGGCTCAGCGCGTCGACGAACTCGCCGACGTCGCCGACACGGTCCTTGAGCAGGTATCCGATGCCGCCGGCACCGCGGCTGGACGGTGCTCCGAGGAGCTCGGCGGCGTGACGGGTCTCGATGTACTGGGAGAAGACCAGCACCCCGGTGCCGGGGTGGTCGCGGCTGATGGCGATAGCCGCCCGGACACCCTCGTCGGTGTAGCCGGGCGGCATTCGCACGTCCACGACGGCAACATCCGGCCCGTGCTCGTCCACGGCCGCTCGTAGAGCCTCGGCATCGCCTACGGCGGCCACCGTCTCGTGTCCCCGGTCGGCCAGGATCTCGACCAGCCCCGCCCGGATGACGGCGGAGTCTTCGGCGATGACGATCCGCATTCGAGGCGCTCCCTATCGAGTCAGACGTGAGATGGCAGCTCGATGGTGATCACCGTCGGGCCGCCGGCCGGACTCTCGACCTGCAGCTTGCCATCGACGGTCTCGACCCGCTCTGCGAGACCGGCCACGCCTCCGCCGGGCTCGAGCCGGGCGCCGCCCGTGCCGTCGTCGCTGACCCGCAACGTTACGAGGCCGGGCTGGTGGAGCACCTCCAACGTCGCGCGCTGGGCACCGCTGTGCTTCGCCGCGTTCGTGAGCAGCTCCGCGGCGCAGAAGTAGGCGATCGTCTCGATCGCGCGGGACGGGCGCCCGGGCAGGTCGACGACCAGGTCGACCGGCAGGTCGCTGCGTACCGCGAGGCCGGTGAGGGCGGCAGCGAGCCCTTCGTCCAGGGCGGGTGGATAGATGCCCCGAGCCAGGTCACGCAGTTCCGTGATCGCCTCCATCGCTCCGCAGTGGGCGGCGTCGACCAGCTCCAGCGCCCGGTCGAGGTCGGCGCCCCCGAGCCCGGCAGCCGAGCTGCTGAGATGATCCCGAGCGAGCCCCAGCTTCATGACGACAGCGACCATCTGTGCCTGGGCTCCGTCGTGCAGGTCCTGCTCGATGCGGCGCAACCGGGCAGCCGCGTCGTCCACCACCAGAGCCCGGGATCGTTGCAGCTCGCGCACGCGCTCGACGTTCTTCGGAGCCTCCCGGAGCAGGTTCCAGCGCGGGCCCAGGTAGGCGAGCGAGCCGTTCAGGGC